>DMOO01000181.1 GCA_003456855.1 Sphaerochaeta sp. | reverse complement strand
AGGACCACTTCTACGCTGAGATCATTGACCCCAAGACCCTTGAGCCGCTTCCAATGGGCTCCAAGGGTGAGCTGGTCTTCACATCCCTTACAAAGAAGGGCTTCCCGCTCCTGCGTTACAGAACACGTGACATCTGCATCCTGTCCGAGGATAAGTGCTCCTGTGGAAGGACCTTCGTCAAGATGTCCAGACCTATGGGCAGAAGCGATGACATGCTCATCGTAAAGGGCGTGAACGTATTCCCGTCACAGATAGAGACCGTGCTTATCCAGCAGGGCTATGCGGCGAACTACCAGATTGTCGTGGACAGAGAGAACAACAGCGATACGCTTGATGTCCTGATCGAGATGACACCTGAGAACTTCTCCGACAACCTTGGAAAGATCACGGCACAGGAGAAGACCCTGGTTGCAGAACTGAAGGCAATGCTTGGCATCTACGCCAATGTGCACCTGGTTGCACCTAAGACAATTGCCAGAAGCGAGGGCAAGGCGGTCAGAGTCATTGATAAGAGAAAGATCTGAGGGAGGTAGCGATGGAAGTCAAACAGATTTCGGTTTTCCTTGAGAACAAGTCAGGGCAGCTCGCCCACATCTGCAGAATCATCGCAGATGCCGGAATTGACCTGAAGGCACTGAACATTGCGGAGACATCCGACTACGGGGTGCTGAGAATCATAACCGACAGACCTCTGAAGACGCTTTCCGTCCTTACAAAGGAGAGTCTTGTCTGCACAATCTGTGATGTCGTTGCAGTCACGGTGCCCAACGCACCTGGCGGACTTGCAGGCATTCTGGATGTGATTGCCGATAAGAACATAAGCATTGAGTATATGTATTCGATGTTCGGTGGAAACGGCACCAAGAACGCCATAATGGTGTTCCAGACCGCCGAGGAGCCTAAGGTCTTCTCAGAGGCCGGTCTTGATGTTCTTGTAAGTCAGGATCTGGGCATCAGGGACGAAAGCGTCCTGTAAGCATCCATTGCTGTCCTGTACACGGTCAGCGGAGTAATCGTAATATAACCGTTCATATGGGCATCAAGGTCCTCATCGAGGTTCTTGGTGCCTTTGTATGTGGAGTAGCCCTGTGCGATGTACATGTTGGGCTCGATCTCCACGAAGGTGTCCTTGTAGTAGGGCTTGCCCTGTCTTGTCAGAAGGATTCCCTTGTGGTCCCTTGGAATGTTCACGTTGTACAGGTTGTTGTAGTCCAGATAGTGGTTGTCGATTATGTGGTTGTAGCACAGATCCAGGACCTGCTTTGCATAGTCGTAGTCATCTGGGCCGGTGGAGAAGGCTATTGCCTTGCATCCGAAGTATGCGGCCTCGAAGATTGCGGCATCGGTTCCAGAATATCCTATGTCCTCTCCGATGTTCAGACCTCTGTTGATTCCGGAGAACACCATGTCATAGGTCTTGTGAAGGCCGTTGTGGGCTATTCGGATGCAGTCTGCAGGGGTTGAATCAACGCTGTAGCAGTCTATTCCTTCAAGCCAGTCGATCTTCTTAACCTCGAAAGGGGTGTGGATGTTGATGCTGTGGCTCTTTCCGCTCTGCTCGACCTTTGGGGCCACTACAGTGACCTCTCCGAGCTTTCTTGCCCAGTTCGCCAAAATCTCAAGTCCTTCGGTTCTGATTCCGTCATCGTTGGTTACAAGTATTCTCATAGCCATCCCTCGTTGTTTCTTTTGTATTCGAGGAGCAGGGCGTCTGCATCGTTGATCAGCTGTGCCATCTCCTGAAGGCTGTATGCGGTGGCGCCTGAGGCGTTCGCGTGGCCTCCGCCATGGTATCTCTCTGCAAGCTTGTTAACAGCCAGGAACCTGGATCTGACTCTTACACGGATTGACCCGTCAGGGTTGTCTATGAAGGCCAGCCAGATGAGGCTTCCCTTGATCTTGCTCAGAAAGTCCACGCTGTTGCTTGCAGCCTCACGGCTCAGATGGAACTCTTTCTGCATCACATTGTCGACATATATGAAGGCGACACCACTTTCTGTGATGTTCATCTGCTCGTAGACATGAGACTTGAACTTGTAGTAGTCGAAATCCTCCATGTAGAGGTTGGCAAAAAGGCTCTGGGTGTCGATTCCCATGTCCATCAGGAAGGCTGCCATGCGCAGCGTCTCCGAAGAGGTCTCCACGTACTGGAAGCGTCCGCTGTCCGTGACCATTCCTGTGTAGAGCAGAAGTGCGGCCCTCTTTGTGAGCTTGAGCTCGTTGGGGAAGGTGCAGGCAAAGGCCGCTATCATCTCGCATACGGAGGACCTGTCATCCTCGACCCATGAGATGTCACCGAATGGGGTGATCTCTATGTGATGGTCGATCTTGATGATCTCCTTTGCCTTCTCGACCTCTTTGTTGGAGCATCTCTCCAGACCTGCAAGGTCAACGACTATTGCAAGGGCGTCTGTGTAGTCTACGCTCTTCGGGTCGGTCTCCTCGGTCTTCAGGAAGGCCATGTATTCGGATGAGTCCTGATTGGCGACGATTATCTTCTTCTCCGGGAACGAGGCCCTGAGCAGCTCTGCAAGACCGTGGGAGGAGCCTATCGCATCTCCATCCGGGCGAACATGCCTTGCAATAACTATCTTGTTGTACTGCTTGATCTTGGCAAGTATTCTCTTCTTTGTTTCAAGGTTTCTGTCAAAATTCATATTCATCTGCTGTATTTTACATAATAGATCTGAAATTCTCCATCACTTTGGATTGTGAACTTGTATGTAAAAGGGCTTCCATAGGTGTTGAAGTATTACATATACTTAATAAATGTTAGGTATAACATGGATTTAAGGTATGATGGAGTGTCGATTGTCGTTGATTTCGGTCATTGAAAAGGGTATTTCAATAGAGTAGAATATAGTAGAGTTGACTCTAGTAGAGTCGACTATACTTAATTGAGACTTTCAGTAATGACAGGGAATGAGGAGATGATGCATGGCAGAAGAATCAAAACAGAGATTCGTAGGAAGAACAGAGGAACTGAAAGCCCTGAATGCACTCTATGAGAGCCAAGGTTTTAAGATGAGCGTCATCTACGGTAGGAGAAGAGTGGGAAAGACGACTCTTGTCAATCAATTCATAGATACCGTGAATTGCAGATTCATATCATTTGTGTGCACAGAGATGAATGAGGAGGATCTTCTGAAGAGGATGGGCGATGATGTCCTTGACAGCATAGCTCCGGAGCTTGAAGGAAGAGTGAAATTTGAAAGCTTCGATGCAATCTTCGACTTCATCGGGAGAGCCGCAGACAACGAAAGGCTTGTATTCGTAATCGATGAATATCCATATCTCTCGAAAGCATGCCAGTATATGAACTCGCTGATACAGAAATATGTCGATCACTGCTGGAAGAGCACAAAACTGTTCCTTGTTTTGCTTGGATCAATGGTTTCGTTCATGAGAGATGATGTTCTTGGGAAAGATGCTCCTTTGCATGGGAGAGCTGACCTGGAGTTCCAGCTCAGACCTTTTGACTACATTGAAACGGCGGCTTTTCTTCCCGATTACAATTTCGAGGACAAGGCAATCGTCTATGGCCTTACCAATGGTGTGGCAAAGTACATTGAGCAGTTTGATGGGTCATTGTCGCTGGATGAGAACATAAGGAGGCTATTCTTCTCAAGAACGGCATTCTTCTCCGAGGAGCAGGTCAAAACAATCATCTCAGGGGAGAAAAGCAACCCTGCGGCATACAGTGCGATAATCACCGCCATTGCAGGTGGCAAGACAAGGTACAACGAAATCAAGACGGCTGCAAACATGTCAGACATAAGCTTCTGCCTGAACAACCTCATTTCCACCGGTATTGTGGAGCGAAGAAAAACGCCTAAGGCATACTATGTCATAGCGGACTCGATGGTCCGGTTCTGGTTTAGCTATGTAAATCCCGGAGCAAGTCTGATCAATCTTGGCAGAGGGGCCATGTATTATGATTTGAAAGTGAAACCGCTGCTACATGAATACATGGGAAGCGTCTTTGAAGCCATGGCCAGACATTATGTCCTGAAAAACTCCGGGACCTCCGTTTTGCCGGTTTTCATCACTGATGTCTTCGAATATCAGAACAGCATCAGGACGCAGGACGGAACCAAGAACATTGAACTGGATATTCTAGGCAAGGAAGGGAATGACTATGCTCTTGCAGGCGAATGCAAATTCAGGACAGAGAAGTTCGACAAACATGATCTTGACGTGTTTCTGGAGAAACTTAACTATGTTCCTGCACATAATCTGAGAATTGCCCTTTTCTCCCTTTCCGGCTTCACTGATTATGTTGTCGACTTTGCATCCGAGCCCAGTCACAATTGTCAGATCATAGACATTGCTGGGATGTTCGAGAACAAACCAGTTCGTCAAGGTCCTTGAGCATGGCCATGGCGGTCTCCCTGTCCCGGACGGTTGCGCCGCTTGCCTTGGCATGGCCGCCACCGCCGTATTTGACTGCTATTGGGTTGATGTTGGGTTCGGCAGACCTGAGCTCGCAGAGAATCCCTTCATCGGCTTCCGCGAATGCCACCCAGACATTGACCCCCTCCAGGTCGGACAATGTGTTCACATAACCGCGGCTTGCGGTGAAGGCGCTTATGCCAAGTTCCTTGAGCTCTGCCTTGTCCGTGTACATCCATCCCACGTTGTGCCCTGTGAACCGGGCCTTCTGGATGAAGTGGGCCTTCAGCTTGAGAGACGCTATATCTGTGGTGTAGAGCTTCTTGTACACGCTGTCCATATTGACATTGCGCTCAAGGAGGAATGAGACGCGCCTGAAGGTCCCGCTGGTTGTGCAGTCAAATCTGAAGCGTCCGCTGTCCGTGACCGTGCCTGCAAAGAGGGCGGTGGCGGCCTTGTCCGACACCACCATGCCCGTCTCGATGGCCATTTCGGTGACAAGTCCGGCGCAGCTTTCGTAGCTGGTGTCGTCTATCTCGACGTCTGCGACCTTCTCTCCCTGGATATGATGGTCTATTCTGAGGGTTCTTGCCGCCAATTGATATCTATCATCACTGATTAGGCTCTTGGCTGAGGTATCAAGGATTATTGCTAGCGCACCGGCCCAGGCAGAGTCCGGAAGCTCTGACATAGGGGTGTCGGCAATGAAGTCGTATCTTCTTGATCCTTCGCCCACCATGTGGACCGTCTTGGACGGGAAGGTGTCCCTGATCATGTGGTAGAGACCCACCTGGCTACCCAGGGCATCGCCGTCAGGATTCTTGTGCCTGTGGATTATGATCTTGTCGTACTGTCTAATGAGATCCAGGGCCTGCTCAAACATTCGCTGCCCCCATAGGAAGAGGCTTGCTGTTTCTGTAAAGGGTGAATCTGATTGTGTAGCCGTTGTCGTCCTGTGGTTCAGAGCATTCCGTCATGCTCCAGTTGTCCTGCTTGTCCAGGTTGTCGAAGAAGACCTCTGCGCCGCCGTCGGCATCGACCTTTGTCAGGTAGACCTTGTCGCAGTACGGAAGCATAGTGTGGTACATCATGGCCCCGCCTATGACGAAGATGTCCTCCGAAGGGTACTTGGATAGCTCTTCAAAGAGCTCGGGAAGGCTCTCGACCATTATAAAGCCGTCCTCCGCTGCACGCTCCTTGGGTCCGCCCGGCCAGAGAACTATGCTGGTGCGGTTCTTGAGAGGCTTTCCGCCGGGGAAGGAGAGAAGGGTGTTCGAGCCCATGACCACCACCTTGCCGGTTGTGGTCTTGCGGAAGAACTTCATGTCCAAGGGGAGGCGGAACATCAGATCGTTGCGCTTTCCGATGCCCCAGTTTCTGTCACAGTGTAGTATTGCCTGCATGTCTTCTCCTGATATCAGATGGCGACAGGTATGTCGTATTTCCTCTTGTTGTAGACGTAGTTCTCCAGCTTGAGGTCGTCTGTTGTGAACTTGTAGAAGTCTGTGACCTCAGGGTTAAGTGTGAACTTAGGTGCATCGTACTGCGGCTGCTCGATCAGTTCCTTCATGATAGGGATGTGGCGGTCATAGATGTGTGCGTCGGCAATCACGTGGACGAACTCACCCGGCACAAGGCCGCAGACCTGAGCCATCATGTAGACCAGGACGGAGTACTGGACGACGTTCCAGTTGTTTGCAGCCAGCATGTCCTGGGATCTCTGGTTCAGGATGGCGTTCAGTGTGTTGCCGCTGACGTTGAATGTCATGCTGTAGGCACATGGATAGAGTGCCATCTCCGAGAGGTCCTGATGGTTGTAGATGTTGGTCAGTATCCTTCTGCTCTGGGGGTTGTGCTTCAGGTCATAGATCACACGGTCAACCTGGTCGAACATGCCTTCCTTGTACTTGTGCTTGACTCCAAGCTGGTAGCCGTAGGCCTTGCCGATTGTTCCGTTCTCATCTGCCCAGCTGTCCCAGACATGGCTCTTGAGCTGATGGATGTCATTGCTCTTCTTCTGCCAGATCCAGAGAAGCTCGTCAACGGCGCTCTTGATGAATGTGCGTCTGATGGTCAGGATAGGGAACTCCTCCTGGAGGTTGTAGCGGTTCACGATTCCGAACTTCTTGATTGTGTGGGCGGGCGTTCCGTCCTCCCAATGCGGTCTGACTGGAAGGTTCTCATCAGAGAATCCGTTTTCAAGTATGTCCTTAACGTTTGCAATGAATACTCTATCGGCGTAGCTCATTGGCGGCTCCTTTTGGCTTTGTTCTCAAGTATCAAATTATATATCAAGTAGAAGTGTTTTAACAGAGTAATTCATAGTGGAATCTTGCTGTCCAATGCATTATGATAAGCACGGTGACAGATTCTGTTACTAAACAAAAATTGGAAAGCGGCAGAGGAAAGGCATGAAATACAATCTCCAGAGTCAATACTACAGCGATTTCAACACAATAGACGTCAACAGACTTCCGGGGAGAAGCTATTTCATCCCGTATGCATCCAGGGCAGAGCAGGAGGGTGTTCCACTTACCGAGAAGCGCTACAGATCATCATTGGTAAAGTGCCTTAACGGCAACTGGGACTTCAAGTACTACAATGATCCGAAGGACCTGCCTTTGGCATTGGACACAGACAGCGTGGAGTTTGACACGATCGATGTTCCTTCGGTCTGGCAGTACCGTGGTTATTCGCATCCCATGTACCTGAATGTCCGCTATCCGTTCGCCTACAATCCACCGAACATCCCCACCACAGAGCCTGTTGGCCGCTATTTCAGTGCCATGGACGGCTTCAAGACAGCCCCTGCGGACGAGATGAACCATGTCGGTCTCTACAGGACCTTCTTTGATGTCAAGGATACTTCCAAGAGGCATGTGGTCTCGTTCCTGGGTGTGTGCAGCTGCATAGAGGTCCATTTGAACGGACAGTTCGTGGGCTATTCAGAGGAGTCCCACAACACAGCGGAGTTCAATCTGACCCCTTATATCCACGAGGGAAGCAACGAGATGGTCTGCATTGTGCGTCGCTGGTGCAATGGAACCTATCTTGAATGCCAGGATATGTTCAGGAACAATGGCATATTCCGCGATGTTCTGCTTAGAATCACGGACATTAATGATGTATGGGACCTTGATTTCAAGACCAGATGCCTTGGAGAGGCCTATAGTGCAGATGTGACGGCATACATAGCAGACAATGAACCTGTGAAATTCACCCTCGAAGGCAACGGAATCAGCCAGAGCCTTGAGGCAAAGGCCATAGAAGGCCAGGCCAAGGTTTGCTTCCAGGACCTTGACGTCATCGAGTGGAACGCCGAGAACCCTGTCCTGTATGACCTGTACATCGAGACAAGGTACAGCTGCACCCATCAGAGGGTCGGCTTCAAGCACATAGACGTGAAGGGCAACCTGTATCTGTTCAACGACCACAGGATCAAGTTCAAGGGTGTAAACCACCACGACACAGATGCCAGAAACGGCTACTGCATGACTGCAAAGGAGATCGAGAGGGACCTTCTGGTATGCAAGAAGTTCAACATAGACACAATCAGGACCTCACACTATGCGCCGGACCCGCTTCTGATAGAGCTTGCAGCTGAGCTTGGAATCTACATTGTAGACGAGGTCGACATAGAGACCCACGGCGTCTTTGCCATGAAGCTTCCACCTTCGTACAACCGCATCTCCAACGACAGCCGCTGGAGAACCCACTATCTGAGCCGCACGCAGAGACATTATCTACGTGACAAGCTGCTTTCCACACCTATCATCATGTGGAGCCTTGGAAACGAGAGCGGTGGTGGCTGCAACACGGATGCCACCTACAACTACTTCAAGAGCGTGTCTGACATCCCGGTGCATTACGAGAGCGAGATCTACACCAGGCGCAAGGCCTACGACATCGCCTCACGCATGTATCCACCTGTGAAGGAGCTCCATGAG
>DMOO01000241.1 GCA_003456855.1 Sphaerochaeta sp. | reverse complement strand
ATTCTCCCATTTTGATACTGCCTGCGAACTGACGTTGACCTTCATTGCAACGTCATCCTGTGTCAGGCCCTTGGCCTTTCTAAGTCTTGAAAATCTCTGTCCGAATGTCTCTGTCATTTCGAACCTCCTGACTCAAAGCTATCCAAACGGGCCTGCAAAATGAACGGACCAGTGGTTGTCTTTATCATACCATTGGTTGTTTTTCCACTCAACCTGGGGTTGATTCGAGTCAAAATGATACAAAAACTGCTATTCGATGACCGTCACCGGGTTTCCGGTCCTTGGAAGAGGCTCTCTGTTAGGAAGCCCTGAAGGAGTGTCAGCATAACCCACTGCAAGGGCTCCGAAGACCCTCTCGTCCTCTGCCAGTCCAAGGCCTCTCATGTACTCCAGAAGAACCGGGTTCTCGTTCAGCCACTTCAGCTGGTTGATCCAGCAGCTTCCAAGGTCCAGGCCATTGCACATGACCATCATGTTCTCAAGAGCACAGGCGCAGTCCGCCATGGCATTGCCGTAGCCGACCTTGTTGGCAACTATGATCAGGACCGGTGCATTGTAATGGAAGATGTAGCTCTCGCCCTTGGACCTCTCTATGGCTCTTGCCATTGAGCGGTACATGCCGTCGGTGACTTCCATCTTGGAGAACTCCTGCTTGACCAGGACTGCTAGTTCATCCAACACCTTCTTGTTCATGACAACGAAGAAATGGGTGCTCTGGTTGTTGCCTCCGCTTGGGGCGTGACGACCTGCATCAATGATCTGTTCAAGGTTCCAGACCCCTACTGTAGTCTCCTTGAATTTCCTGGTGCTTCTTCTTTTTCTGATCAGCTCAAGTGCTTCCATTTTAACCTCCATCACATAAAAATGTTGCAATACCTACATCATAGGCCATTATTTTCTTTCCATGTACTTCCTGCTCCACACCTGGAACAAGTCCTTCAAGTATCTTTCCGGAAGCTTCATAGAGCTCCATTATAAGGTCCTTTCCAACAGGGCAGTCTGCATGTGAAGGATAGATTTTGTCGAACTGGTCTGCCATTGCATTGAGTTTGAGAAGGCTCAGCCTATAGGCGTGCATCTCCCTGTGGATGCCGAACATGAAGATCCTTCCTGTCTGGATCGGATCCCCGGTGAAGATGATCCTGCGATTGATGTCCAGCACCGCTATGCTCCCTGGTGTGTGGCCAGGAGTTGTGATGATCTTGAGCGGTCTGTCTCCAAGGTCTATTACGTCTCCGTCCCAGACTGGCAGCATCTCACCCTTGCCGTTGTGGAGCTTGTAGTAGTTGATTGCCTCTGCCGGATTCATGTAGAAGCTCTCGAAGTCCGAGTTGCCTCCGATGTGGTCGGGGTCTGCATGGGTGTTGAGAAGAAGAACCCTGTGGGCGGTGAGACCGTCTGCTATGTTCTTCACGTTCTTGACCGTCATTCCACTGTCAATCAGAAGTGACTGCTTCTTGCCTTCAAGAAGGAAGAACCTTACACCCGAGTCCTCGAAGATCCATGTGTTCTTGTCTATTGCCTTGACACTCAATGGCATGTTTCCCTCCAATCGTTTCTGCCTATAGAAACTATAAACTCTGCAATTTCAGATGTCGAGTGAAAATATCTTTGTCCCCCAAAATTGTCCAGAGTATACAGGTTTTAAAGCATTTGATGTTATAATTTCTCCATGCAAGGAAAATACAAGGTCATCACACTGTGCGGAAGCACAAGATTCAAGGATCAGTTTCTCCAGGAGCAGAAGAGGCTCACCCTGGAAGGCAACATAGTCATCTCCGTAGGGCTTTTCGGCCACAGCGGTGACGATGAGGTCTGGTCAAAGGGGACGAAGGAGATGCTCGATGACATGCACAAGCGCAAGATTGACATGGCCGATGAGATATTCGTCATCAATGTCGGCGGCTACATAGGCTCAAGCACCAGAGGCGAGATCGAGTATGCAAAGGCCTCAGGAAAGCCAGTCAAATATCTTGAGCAGTAGAACCCTTTTTCAAAATATATACACTGTGTTATACTAAACATCGTTTTTGTGCATAGAAACGCAATGCTGAATGACAATGGAGGAAATGAATGCTTAGCAAAAGCCTCATCAATGAAGTTCTGGATGCCGCTCTGAGCACCGGCGCTGACTTCGCCGAGGTGTTCCTTGAGAACACGGAGGACAAGGTCATCCAGATGGTGGACAACGCAGTCCACAGAATCCAGGGTTCCACCGTCTGTGGAATGGGACTGAGGATCTACAAGGGTCTCAGGACCGTCTACGGCTCCACCGGAGACCTCTCATCAAATGGGGTGCTGTCACTGGCACGCAACGTTGCAGGTGTCTTCTCCGATGCCCCAACAACCCAGAGGATGGAGTTCGCTGAAAGGATCCCTGCCAACATCTCACCGGTTAAGATCGTCTCTTCATCAATCTCCAACAAGAGGAAGATCGACCTTTTAAAGAAGGCAAACGATGCCGCAAGAGCCTACAACAATGAGATTTCCCAGGTTCAGACCACATATCTGGACACTGACAGAAGATTCTGGATCGCCAACAGCGAAGGCCTCTACACAGCTGACAGACAGATAAGGACAAGGCTTTCCTGCGCTGCAACCGCTAGCCGCGGCTCTGAGAACCAGGCCGGTTTCTATGGTCCTGGAAGACAGGCCGGACTTGAGGTCTTCCTTGAGCAGATAGACCCTGCCGACATCGGGCGTGAGGCGGCAAGGATCGCAATGGTCAACATCAACGCCGGCTACTGCAAGGCAGGCCAGTATCCGGTTGCAATCGAGAACGCCTTCGGAGGTGTCATCTTCCATGAGGCGACAGGCCACAGCCTTGAGGCGACCCAGGTGGCCTATGGGGTCTCTGAGTTCTGCGGAAAGATCGGACAGCTGGTTGCCAACCCGAAGGTCACCGCAATCGATGACGGAACAATCCCTAACGCATGGGGGAGCATCAACATCGATGACGAGGGCAGACCGGGACAGCGCAACGTCCTGATCGAGAACGGAATCCTGAAGAGCTACATGATCGACACCTTCAATGCAAGGAGAATGGAGGGCTTCAAGCCGACCGGAAACGCAAGAAGGCAGAACTTCTCGTTCGCCCCGACCTCCAGAATGACGAACACCTACATCGCCCCCGGCACCGACTCCGACGAGGATATCATCAAATCCATCGAGTACGGCCTCTACGCCAGGAACATGGGTGGTGGAAGCGTCAACCCGGCAACCGGAGCCTTCAACTTCGGTGTCCTGGAGTGCTACATGGTCCGTGACGGAAAGATCTGCGAGCCGGTCAGAGGTGCAACCCTGATAGGCAGGGGATCCGAGATCATCAAGGACATCGACATGGTAGGCAAGAACCTTGCCCATGGAACCGGAATGTGCGGCTCCCAGAGCGGAAGCATCCCTGTCAACGTAGGACAGCCACTGATCAGGGTTTCCAAGATAACTGTGGGAGGAAGGTGAGACTATGGATTTCAGACAGATTAAGGAAAAGATAGATTCAATCTGCAAGGCCAAGGGTCTTGAAGAGTACAAGATGGTCTTCAGCGGCAGCTCCGGCCTCAGCGCCTCAGCAACAGGAAGGGCGATCTCCGATACCAGCATAGAGGTCTCCTCGGCTCTGACCTTCACAGCCGTTGTTAACGGAAGAGGCGGTTCCTCCAGCACAAACATCTTCGGTGACGAGGCCCTTGAGGCAATGGTCGACAGGGCAATGGACAACGGCTCCTTCCTTGAAGGCAAGAGCAAGTGCTACATCTTTGAGGGAAGCCCCAAGTACGAGAGCATCCCGGAGTGCTCCTACAAGGAGCCTGAGATGGCCCAGATTGTGGACAAGGTCCTGGACATCCAGAACCAGATGCTCGATGCAGATCCAAGGGTCCAGGATGGTTCCGACTCTACAATCTTCTCGGAGAAGAGGACCATCTGCCTTGCCAACAGCAAGGGCCTGATCCTTGAGAACACAAGCGGTTCAACCGGATATTACCAGAGCGCTGTGGTCAAGGAAGGTGAAGAGGTCAAACTTGGAATGGATATCTCTGTTTGTGATATCGATGAAATAAAACTGGATAACTGCGTGAATGAGGCCATCGCAAAGCTTGGATCAGGTCCGACCAAGACAAGAAAGGCAAGCATCGTGATGTCCTCCGATTGCATGAGGATGATGCTCAGCGCCTTCTCTCCGATCTTCTTCGGCCGCTATGCCACCCTGGGAATGTCACTTCTGAAGAACAAGGAAGGACAGAGCATCGCATCACCTGTTGTGACCCTGGTCGACGACCCGTTCGAGCCTTCCAGCCCGTGCCCGATCCAGTTCGATGCTGACGGTGTCGCAACCTACAGAAAGAACATCATAGAGAAGGGAGTCCTGAATACTCTGCTTTACAACATCTCCTCAGCCGAGGAGGCAGGAAAGAAGACGACCGGAAACTCCGGACCTTTCCTTGGAGCAGAGGGTACAAGCCTGTTCAGCTTCTACCTTGAGGCCGGCGACAAGACGGAGGACGAGCTCTACGCCCTGGCAGGGGACGATGGAATCTGCGTCAAGGAGATGAAGGGTCTCCATGCAGGAGCCAACGCCGCAACAGGAGACTTCTCCATCGAGTGCGCAGGTTTCGAGATCGAGGGAGGAAAGCTTGGAAAGAGTGTCACATCCTTCACAATCTCCGGAAACTTCTACGAGATGCTTAAGAACATCGAGGCTCTGAGCAACGAGGTCGAGTTCAGCATCCCACATGGTTACACCAGACTCGGATCCCCATGCGCCCTGATCAAGGATATCAGCATAGCGGGTTAAGTTCTTGATTGAACTGCCAGTTCTTTTGTGCTATTCTCAATCTGCACGCGGGGATGGTGGAACTGGCAGACACGTAGGATTTAGGTTCCTATTCGCAAGAGTGAGGGTTCAAGTCCCTTTTCCCGCAAACATGAAGACCGGCCGAGAGACCGGTCTTCAGTGTTTATTAGGGAAATCGGTGGGACTTGAAGCCATGTTGATTGGGCCTAAAAATATCATTCTTATGATTAGGCCCTTATATTCAACCCAAAGGGGGCCTAATATTAGATTTTCAGTTTTAGGCCCAAAAAGTACGAAATAAGAGGGCCTAGAAAGTGATTGAGGAAGTTTAGGCCCAATCTGGCGAAAGTAAAAGAATTTGTACATTGGATTTGCCGACTGTAAAAGAGTTTTGGTAGATTGTGGAGGTAATCTTTTTGCATCTTTGAGGTGTCTTCAGAGAGAAGGCTAAACGAATGGAGATCAGGACGATGAACATTGGAAGCAAGATCAGAAACGCAAGAAACGAGGCAGGCTATACGCAGGAGCATGCTGCAGAGGCTCTTAAGGTCAGCCGCCAGACGATATCGAACTGGGAGAACGAGAAGTCCTACCCCGATATCGTGAGCGTTATCAGAATGAGCGACCTCTATAACGTCAGTCTCGACCATCTCCTCAAGGAGGAAAAAGAAGTGAAGGATACATATGTAGAGTATCTTGGAAAAAGCACTGACACAGTGGCTAGCAACAACAGGATGACAAAGGCGATTATGATAGCGGCATGCCTTCTTGTCTATGCAATTGCGCAGATGGTTTTCTGGCTGTCTACAGGGGCTGGACTGGCTGCAGTGAATGTTGTCTTCAAATATGTGCTGCTGCCGATAACTGCGATTCTTCTGTCTACCTTCGCAGGCAGAAATGACTGGTGGGGAAAAGGGAAGTGGAGCCTTGTCGCGATCTTCGCGATACTCTTCCTTCTTGTCCCTCAGGTTACCTATGAAGCAACTGCAACCGAGGCCACAAAGAACTTCATGTTCCCGAATTTCAGATACATGATCATCGGAATCGCCTCAAGCCTGGTCGGACTTGTTGCAGGAATGAAGTTCAAGAAGAAATAATCCCTTACCGCAACCAACGGTTTCTTGCTTTCTCCATGACATGGACACATAATGTTCCATGTCTGGAGGGGCAACATGGAAGTCAATGAGATACTTAGAAGTCTTAGAGAGAAGAATGGTCTGACACAGGAACAGCTTGCAGAGCGCGTCAATGTGACAAGGCAGGCGGTAAGCCGTTGGGAGACGGGAGAGACCTGGCCAAGTGCGGATACCCTCAAGCTTCTGTCAAAGGAGTACGATGTCTCGATCAACACAATTCTTGGGTCCCCAAGGAAGCTTGTCTGCCAGTGCTGCGGAATGCCATTAAACGATGACGGTATGGTTGCTAAGGAACCTGATGGATCATTCAACGAAGACTACTGCAAGTGGTGCTACACAGATGGCAGCTTCACCTATGCCACAAAGGACTCCCTTCTGGATTTCCTTCTGACGCACATGCCCAACCATGAGAACATCTCGGAAGAGGAGAGGAGAAGGCAATATGATTCCTACCTCTCAACTCTGAAGCACTGGAAATAATTACTCAATCAAAACTAAAATTGCTCTTCTCTGTTTTCCTCTTTTGTTCTATGATGCAAGCATTCGATTTGCATTGAGGAAGGTAGGAAATGAAGAGAATTGCACCTAAGGTTCTGCTTGCCATGGCTGTGGTTGTGATGGTTCTGGCAATCAGCTGCAAGACCGCATCAGTTGATTCATTAGATAAAGTTGCTATAGATGGTCAGTCCATATTGACATACTGGGATGATGATGCAGCAGCAAAAAATGCACTCATTGATTATGTTGAAGCTGTCGTTGATGAGAATAGTGCGGACTATATCCCAGTTGAGAACAGAATAGCAGTCTTCGATTTCGATGGCACTTTGTTCTGCGAGACGGACCCGAACTACTTCGATTACTGCCTTCTTGAGTACAGGGTTCTGGATGATCCTGAGTACAGCGCAAAGGCCTCCGAGTTCGAGAAGTCAGTTGCATTGAAGATCAGGGACCAGAACGAGAACGGAACATCCTACAGCGAACTTCCGGTTGAGCACGGCCAGGCTGTCGCCTCGGCTTTCAAGGGTTTCACGATGGAGGAGTTCTTCGACTACATCGCCGAGTTCATGACAACTGAGATGGACAGCTATGAAGGCATGACCAGAGGTGAGGGCTACTACCTGCCAATGCGCCAGGTCGTGGATTACCTTCTTGCGAACGACTTCAGAGTCTATATTCTTACAGGCACCGACAGATTCATCGTCCGTGGCCTGATCGGTGACACTCTTGGAATCCCACAGAGCCAGATCATCGGTTCGGACGAGAGTCTTGTGGCAACAGGCCAGGGAGACACTGATGGCCTGGACTACACCTTCACGTCTGAGGACACGATGGTCTTCGGCGGTGAGTTCATCGTAAAGAACCTCAAGCTCAACAAGGTCATGGTTATCATGCAGGAGATCGGCGAGCAGCCTGTCCTCTCCTTCGGAAACAGCACAGGCGATGCAAGCATGGCCATGTACACCATAACGAACAATGAATACAGGAGCCTTGCCTTCATGCTCTGCTGTGATGACACAGTCCGTGAGAACGGTAACCAGAGCAAGGCTGACAAGATGTATGACCTCTGCGAGCAGTATGGCTGGGTTGCAGTCTCCATGAAGAACGACTGGACAACCATCTACGGAGACGGGGTTACAAGAAAATAATCTTGATTGACTTTTTTCCCGAAAAAGTCTAAAAGACTAACGCAAATTTTAAATACGAACTAAAAAGTGAGTGGCTCAACAAGCGTAAATCCGGCTTTGTTGAGCCTCTTTTTTTTGTGCTCTGGAGGCATCAATGGAAACGAATTCCTTCCTCGGGACAGAGAAGCTTACCCATCTTATGAGAAAGTATTCCCTGCCATGTATCCTGTCTTTGCTGGTCGCTGCACTCTATAACATAGTTGACCAGATATTCATTGCCAACGCTTCCTATCTTGGCTCCCATGGCAACGCAGCCAATACTGTCGTCTATCCTTTGACAGTCATTGCCTTGGCTATAGCTGTGATGATAGGTGACGGTGCCTGCTCATTTATAAGCATAGCTCTTGGAGAAGGTAAGGGTGACGAGAGCTCACATGCTGCAGGCAACGCGATTGTTCTATCTTTGATATCGTCTGTACTCGTGATGGCAATATTTCTTGTCTTCTCTGATGCGATAATAACTGCTTTTGGTGGAGCTATTAATGAACAGACATTCACGCTTGCGAAGGAATATTTCCTATACATCACCATCGGAATTCCATTCTATATGTTCGGTCAGGCCATGAATCCTATAATCAGAGCTGATGGTTCTCCGAGGTTTGCAATGGTCTTCACTGTGGGTGGCGCTGTTATAAACATCATTCTGGACCCCGTATTCATCTTTGTCTTCAAGTGGGGGATGATGGGTGCTGCAGTGGCCACCGTCCTTGGTCAGGTTTTCACAGCAGCAATGTCAGCCTGGTATCTTACAAAGACAAAATGCCTCAAGATCACGGCAAAGGATTTCAGGCTTGTGGGAAGAATCTCATCAAGGATCCTTGTTCTTGGAATAACATCGTTTCTGGCCCAGTTCTCAATAGTCGTGGTAATGGTGACTGTGAACAATGTTATTCTGGTCTACTCAGCAAAGGACCCTGTATTCTGCCAGGAATCCCTGTCTCATATTCCGATGGCGGTTGTTGGAATAGTCATGAAGTTCTTCCAGATTGTCATCTCCATAGCGGTAGGTGCGGCTGCAGGCTGTATACCTGTGGCAGGTTACCAGATTGGAGCGAGATTGAATGACAGGGCAAAGAAGCTATTCACTCTGCTTCTGTCCTTCGAGGCACTTGTGGGACTGATTGCACTTATTATAGCTGAATTCCTTCCGCATATACTTATCGATATATTCGGAGCTGCAGGTGAGAGCGAATACTATACGCAATTTGCCATCAAGGCCTTCAGAATCTACTTCTGCATGGCCGTTCTTGCTCTTGTGAACAAGGGTGCGACAATCTATCTTCAGGCCATGGGCAAGGCCTTCCTGTCAACAATGCTCTCCCTTTTCAGGGAGATTGTCTTCGCTGTGGCATTTTCATTGATACTTCCGATCTTCCTTGGTCTTGATGGCGTTCTCTGGCAGATGCCTTGCTCTGACTTGCTTACATTTATCATGACAGTCTTTGTAATCAGAAGGACTTACAGGGAACTTGGCAAATAGTAAAAATAATTTGCCTTCAAGGTATTGCGCAAGAATCCAAAAAATGTTATACATAGCCTTGCGTCGGGCGGATAGCTCAGCTGGTAGAGCAGCAGACTCTTAATCTGCGGGTC
>DMOO01000006.1 GCA_003456855.1 Sphaerochaeta sp. | reverse complement strand
GACATGGAGTCCAACGGAAAGCACGTCAACAGATTCGGCAAGGTAATCGACTACCAGACAGGTCCGGTCATCTTCGGCGAGCCGGGAACAAACGGACAGCATTCCTTCTATCAGCTTCTCCACCAGGGAACTGACATCGTACCGATGCAGTTCATCGGCTTCAAGGAGAAAGAGGGTAATCTGGATGCAGAGAACGGTGGTTCTACAAGCCAGACAAAGCTCAAGGCAAACCTTGTCGCACAGATTGTCGCCTTTGCCTGTGGCCGTGACAACGCCGAGAACCCGAACAAGGGCTTCGAGGGTGGAAGACCATCAAGCGTGCTGGTGGCAGACAGACTCACTCCGTTTGCACTCGGTGCAATTCTGGCTCACTTCGAGAACAAGGTCATGTTCCAGGGCTTCACTTGGAACATCAACAGCTTCGACCAGGAAGGTGTCCAGCTTGGTAAGATCCTTGCCAAGAAGGTCCTTGCCGGTTGTGAAGGTGATGAGAACCTGATGGCTTATTCAAAGCTGTTGGGAATTGATTTCTAAATATCAAAGGGTTAATGGGAGATTAAAGAAATGGCTTTAATAATCATTGTTGTTGCTGTTATTGTCATCGCTTTGCTTATCATCTCAACCTACAACGGTTGTGTCAGACTCAAGAACCAGGGCGAAGAGGCCTATGCCCAGATCGATGCTCACCTGAAGCAGCGCTACGACCTGATTCCAAACCTCGTTGAGACCGTCAAGGGCTATGCCAAGCACGAGCAGGGCACCCTGACTGCTGTCATCGAGGCAAGAAACAAGGCAATGAGTGCCGGAACCGTCGAGGAGAAGGACAAGGCTGACAAGGCCTTCGAGGGAACCCTCAAGAGCCTGTTCGCACTCTCCGAGGCCTATCCAGACCTCAAGGCCAACACAAACTTCCAGGACCTTCAGGCCCAGCTCTCAAAGCTTGAGAGCGAGATCCTCCAGGCCAGAAAATACTACAATGGTGTTGTGAAGACCTTCAACACAAAGATCGAGACCTTCCCGACATCCTTGATCGTCAACATCTTCGGCGGAAAGTTCAAGAAGATGTCCTATGTCGAGGTCGCGGAGGCCGAGAGACAGAACGTGAAGGTTCAGTTCTGATTTTCTGCCTATGAAGCGTATATTTCTAATCGCCCTTGTCCTTGTGACAGGGGCTTTCTGCCTGTTCGCATCCACGGACTACTACATCAAGAACTATGATGTGAAAGTCTCCTTAGGCAACAATGCTGTCCACCACATCGTGGAGACCATCGATGTCTACTTCGAGGGACCGCACCACGGAATAGTCCGCGAGATCCCATATGAGTACTCTGACTACAACGGCACCACCGCCAAGATCAAGAACCTGACCTGTTCGGAGAAGTACGAATCCGACACGGACAACGGCTATCTGGTCATGAAGATTGGTTCCGCCTCAAAGTACGTTCAGGGCGATGTCACCTATGTCATCGAGTACGACTATGACCTCGGAGCCGACTACAACGAAGGCTACGACGAGTTCTACCTGAACATCATCGGCCCCGATTGGGAATGCGACATCAACAACGTTAGCTTCTCCATAGCGATTCCTTTCGTGGAGAGCGAAGACTTTGCCACCGGTGAGGCTTTCTTCAACTATGTTTACAAGAACACCTATTTCACCTCTGGAAGCTACGGTTCCACAAGCTCGAAGGTCTCGGCCACGCTGGCTTTGCAGGAGGACGACTCCCTTCTGATTAAGGGAACAGCCAGTTCTCTCGGACCTTATCAGGCCGTGACGATCAGAATGGACCTGCCTGAGGGCTGGTACCAGAATGCAAGGGAACTCTGGGACTACAGACCTGTGGCAAACCTCGCGAACATCTTCGTCACGATAGTCCTCATTGCCCTGGCTGCATTCCTGTGGTCCATGTACGGAAGGGACAATGTTCCAATCGTTGTTGCCAGATTCGAGCCTCCAAGAGGCTTCTCTCCGCTTATGGTCGGCTACATCGCCGACAACACAGTCGATGACAAGGACGTCATCTCCATGCTGTTCTACTGGGCGGACGAGGGTCTTCTGAGCATAGAGGAGCAGAAGGGCAGCAAGTACACCTTCACAAAGCTCAAGGACATCGAGGCCTACGCAATCGAGAGCGGAAAGGACATTCCCGCCTTTGAGGTCCAGCTGTTCAACGGCTTCTTCAAGAACTGCGACGTCGGTTCCACGGTCAAGTTCAAGGATCTTCAGAAGAACAACTTCTACCAGACGATCGTTGACACAAAGACCAAGACCAGCGCCCATTTCTCAAAGGACAGGGCCCTCTATGAGAGAAAGAGCAAGACCTATGCAGGTCTTATGATCTTCCTTTCTCTTGTTCCTCTTGCAACCGGAATCCTCAGAATCTGCTGTAAGGAGAACATGGTGGACAATGCCTTCCTTCTTGTTCCTGTTGCTGCTGTTCTGTTCTTCATGAACGGAATAAGCTTCGAGACGCTGTTCAGGAAATGGCATCTCAGAAAGAGCAATGTCTTTGCCACGATAATCAGATTCGTTCCTATGGTGCTTGCATTCTTCATCTTCCTTGCCGTTGACGCCTCTGTGTCCGACAGACCTTCACTGTTCGGCAACTTCCTTTCAATCTGCGGCTCCACCACGATTGCGTTCTTCGCTGCAATCATGTCTAAGCGCAGTGAATACGGAAACAAGGTCCTGGAAGAGACCTTGGGCTACAGGGAGTTCATCGACAAGGTCGAGATCGACCAGCTGAAGATGATGATCGACCAGGATCCGGACTTCTACTACCACGTTCTCTCCTATGCAGTAGTGCTTGGACTTGAGAACAAGTGGGCCAAGAAGTTCGACGGAATGATCGTGAACCCACCGACATGGTACAGCGGCTACAACGCCTTCGACGTCTACTTGATGTCCAGAATGGCTTCCAACATGATCCGCTCAATACCTGTCAACTCGATGCCAAAATCCTCCATCTCCGGCAGTGCCGGTTCCCGTGTGGGTGGTGGCGGCTTCCACAGCAGTGGATTCTCCGGAGGAGGCTTCGGAGGAGGCGGTGGACATGCATGGTGATTTACTTGGCATTCTGCTGTCAGTTATTCTGATAGCTCTCTGTCTGGCAATTGCCTTCATTGTCTCGAAATTCGGGAAGAGGCGCCTTGGCGACGCCTCTTCCGAGATTGCCCGCAAGATCGTGCACATAGGTGTCTCGAACTGGTTCTTCGTCTACTACCATGTCTTTGAATCCGACATCTGGCCGATTCTGGGGCTTGGCGCCTTTACTGTCATCAATCTGATTCTCAACGTTTCCGGTTCTTTGGCCGTTCTTATGGGGCAGTCCAGCAAGAAACGCAACTGGGGCCTTGTGGAGTATCCGATCTCCGTAATTCTTCTGATTGTCCTGAAGATGCTTGGAGTAGGCGATGCGGTTTGCGTAGGCTGCGGACTTCTCTGCATGGGCTATGGTGACGGTCTTGCCGCTTTGGTTGGCAGGGCAATCAAATCAAAGAAGTTCGGCCTTGGTGGGAAGAAGTCAGTTGCAGGGTCTGTGACCATGGCCCTGGTCACGTTTGTCATCTTCATTGCCCTGAAGCTTGGCTATGGCAGTGCAGCCTCGACGGGAGCTGTTGTCCTTGTTGCCTTGCTTGCCGCGCTTCTTGCCACTTTGGTCGAGGCCTACACGCCCTTTGGCCTTGACAACATAAGCGTACCTCTTACAATTTACCTTGTTTCGGTGTTGGTATGATAACATTCCTGGATGATGCGCTTTTCACACTCCAATGGCCTCTACCTCTGATAATAGTTTGCGGTGCAATGGCGTTGATCGCTGTTCTTGCCTATCTGGCACGCACTCTCAGTGTCAGTGGTTCCTTGGCAGCCTTCGTCTGTGGAGTGATCGTCCTGTGGTCAACCAGATTCGAGGGCTTTCTGCTGTTCCTTCTTTTCTTTGTATCCTGCAATGTGGTCGGAAAGGTCTCCCGGAACATCAGAAAGGCAAGGGAAGCCCGAGTCTCCAAGCTTTTGGAAGAGGTTCAGGAGAAGAAAGGACATCGCAGAGACGGCATGCAGGTCATGGCAAATGGCCTTATGGCCACAATCGCAGCCCTGTTATGGCTAATTGGTGCAAAACCTTCAGCCTTGGTGATGTTTGGAGCCTCCATTGCAGAGGCTACAAGCGATACCTTTGCAGGAGAGATAGGGCGTTTGAGCAGCAAGGGCCCTGTTTCGATCCTTACAAAGAAGCCTGTTCCAGTAGGAGTCTCCGGAGGAGTGACCTGGCTTGGAACAATTGGCGCCTTCCTTTCCTCTGCTTTCATCGCAGTCTGCTGGTATGTTTTCTTCATATTCACAGTGGGTCCTTCCGCTGTCTCCTTCCACGGAGCAGCCCTTGTCTGTCTTCTTGGTTTTGCAGGGGCAATTGTGGACTCCTATCTTGGCGCCACCATCCAGGCGATCTACTTCGACCCTGAATCCAGGGCTCTCACAGAGAAGGACGAGATTGACGGACGCAAGCTCGAGCTCTCCAGAGGCATAAGATGGGTGGACAACGACATGGTCAACCTGATCTCCAACATCTTCTCCGCAATATTCGCAATGGGAATGAGCGCGCTGATTGGTTGAGCTTTGAGTTCTTTGGCATAGAAAAATAAGAAAACAGCTCTACTTATGCCAAAACCTTTTCTCTGTTGGCATAGAAAGCAAGGAAAACTGCCCAACTTATGCCAAAGGTCTTTCATCTTTGGCATAGAAACCAAGAAAAAAGACTCTTCTTATGCCAAATTACTTTCTCTATTGGCATAGAAAGTAAGGAAAACGGCTCTATTTATGCCAATTCATTTGAAGAAGACTTCGATTATCTGCTGCAGTTCTTTCCTTGTGAGTTTGTATTCGTCATTATCAAAGGTGACGATGAGGTTTTTTCCTAGAAGCATATTGCTTAGAGCATAGTCTTTGATTTTCTTGATTGCGATTGTTTTATAGCTTTCCTTTTCTGTCAGCCCAAGATGCTCCCAAATGAAGAGCTCTCCAGAAAGAGGATGCATAACAGTGAAATCAGGACGAACTGTGTGACCATTGTAAAGAGTAAAAGGTCGTTCGTATCGATAAGGGATCTCATTCTCAAATAGAACATTTGCTATGAGAGCTTCCGGCCAAGAACGGACAACTTCTCCCTTGAGCGTATCGTTCGGATATTTGATTTCGTATTCTGAAGGAGGATATTTCTCTTGAAGAAATCGGCGGACAAGGACCTTCACAGGTTCTTCAAGAGGTTTCACCATGAGTTTTCTCCCCTCATGCATGGATACATAGGTATTTGGTATCACTTCTATTTTTTTCAGCAGAAGGTTAATTGTAGAAAGCTCGTCTTTTGCCGCTTCCAAAACCTTGGAGTAATAGTGTTTTTTCGTAAGCATCTTAATCTGCTCATAATCTTCTTTTATTGATAATTCTCCCTCTCCAAAAATAAGATAACGATAATATGTTTTCCCATTGACAGTTCTTTTGGTGACAGAAAGAGTTTTGTCAGGCTTCTTTTTCAGCCACGGCTCTATTCTGGAGATGTACTCCTCCAACTGCTTCTTCCGCTTCAGAAGTTCTATCTTGAGCATATTCAGCCCTCCTTGAAGACCCTTACAGGCAAAAAGTCAAAAAGATTAAGAAAAAAAGCCAACCAAAGAAAGGAAAAACAAAACAACTGATTGCAATACAATCAATTATAAAAATGAAAAAAATTCTGCCACGTATAAATCACAAGGAGAGCAAAAGGCTCAAGGCATAAAGCAAAAGCTCGTAGAGAGGAAGAACAAAGAGGGGGAGGAAAAGAGGTTCTTCCACTTGTTTATACATTAACTTGATTTCTACGCAATTCTTTTGTATCTTTGGAAACGCTGGCGGAACCAGCATCATAAGAAAACTTTTTTATAGAGGATAGATATTATGGCAAAACAGCTACAGTTCAGTGAGGAAGCCAGAAAGTCTCTGGTATCCGGTGTTGAGCAGATTGCCAAGGCTGTCATGACGACCTTGGGTCCTAAGGGACGTACAGTCCTTCTGGACAAGAAGTACGGTGCTCCGATGATCACAAAAGACGGTGTCACGGTTGCACGTGAAGTTGAGCTTGAGGACCCGTTCGAGAACATGGGTGCACAGCTTGTCAAGGAAGTCGCTTCCAAGACAAACGATGTTGCCGGTGACGGAACAACAACCGCAACGGTTCTTGCTTGGGCAATCACCAAGGAAGGAATGAAGAGTGTCGCAGCCGGCGTCAACCCAATGGGTATCAGACGTGGTATCGACAAGGCTGTAGCAGATGCAGTTGCAGAGATCAAGGCTGAAGCAAAGCCGATCAACGACAAGGAAGAGATCACACAGGTCGCTTCAATCTCCGCCAACAACGACTCCACAATCGGAGAGGAGATCGCCAATGCAATGGAGAAGGTCGGAATGGATGGAGTCATCACAGTTGAGGAGTCCAAGAACATCGAGACCACAACAGACTTCGTTGAGGGAATGCAGTTCGACCGCGGATACATTTCAGCTTATTTCGCAAGCAACCGCGAGACAATGACATCAGTCATGGACGATCCATACATCCTGATCTACGACAAGAAGATCTCTTCAATGAAGGAGCTCCTTCCTGTTCTCGAGAAGGTTGTCCAGACCAGCAAGCCTCTGTTGATCATCGCAGAGGATGTCGATGGCGAGGCTCTGACAACATTGGTCGTCAACTCACTCAGAGGAACACTCAATGTCTGTGCCATCAAGGCTCCTGGCTTTGGTGACAGAAGAAAGGCAATGCTTGAGGATATCGCAATCCTGACAGGCGGACAGGTCATCAGCGAAGAGCTCGGAATGAAGCTTGAGAACGCAGATCTCAACCAGCTTGGTAGAGCAAAGAGCGTCAAGGTCGAGAAAGAGAACACAACAATCATCAACGGTCTTGGAAAGAGCGAGAACATCAAGGACAGAATCGGCCAGATCAAGAAGCAGATCGCTGACACAACAAGCGACTACGACCGCGAGAAGCTGCAGGAGAGACTTGCAAAGCTCGCAGGTGGTGTTGCAGTCATCAACGTCGGTGCTCCTACAGAGGTTGAGCTCAAGGAGAGAAAGCACAGAGTCGAGGACGCAGTCAACGCAACACGCGCAGCCATCGAAGAGGGAGTCATCCCTGGTGGTGGAGTCGCTCTCGCACAGGCAGCCAAGAAGATGGAAGGCAAGGATCTTTCAGCTCTCTCAGATGAGGAGCAGATCGGTTACAAGATCGTCCGCAGAGCACTTGAGGAGCCGATGCGCCAGATCGCTGAGAACGCAGGTGAGGATGGAGCCATCATCGCCGACAAGTGCAAGAACAGCGAGAAGGGTGTTGGCTACGATGCCAACAACAACAAGTGGGTCAACATGGTCGAGGCCGGAATCATCGATCCTGTCAAGGTCACAAGAAGCGCTCTCCAGAATGCGGCAAGCATTGCAGCCCTCATTCTCACAAGCGAGTGTGCAATCACTGACATCCCAGCTCCAGAGCCGGCAGCTCCTGCCGGAAACCCTGGAATGGGCGGCATGATGTGATAGCCTGAAAAACTGAAACAATATTCATGCGGGTGTCCGAGTAATGTGCTTGGGCACCCGTTTTGTTTGACAATAAAGTAATATATGTGTATTTTTATAGAAGCATTTAAAAGCGAATAAAATTAAAGTGAGGACATAACATGTATTCATTGATTCTTGCCCTTGGTTCCACAGCAACCACAACAGACGGCGCAGCAGCCGGCGGTTCAATGTGGACCACCCTGATCACCTTCGGTATCATCATCCTGATCTTCTACTTCCTGATCATCAGACCGCAGAAGAAGCGTGACAAGGAAGCAAAGAACATGCTCGCAGCCATCAAGAAGGGTGACAAGATCGTCACAATCGGTGGTATCAGAGGAACAGTCGCTGTCGTCAAGGAAAGCACAGTCATCGTCAAGGTTGACGACAACACAAGAATCGAGTTCAGCAAGAACGCCATCTCATCAGTCCTGAACAAGAAGGAGGAGACAACCGTCGAGAAGCCTTCCAAGAAAAAGGAAGAGAAGGTTGAGAAGGTCGAGAAGCCAGCCGTAGAGGCTCCTAAGGCAGAAGAGAAGGCTGAAGAAGAGAAAGCTGAAGAGAAGGCTGAAAACTAATCTGAAATGAGAAAACTTGAACGTATACTGATTGCAATGGTTGTCTTTGCAGTCTGTGTATGGTTCCTTTTCCCGACAATCAAGTGGTACGGTTTCGTATCAGCGGAGGACAAGGCCCTTACAACGGGCAGCAGCCTCCAGGTCAAAGAATACTCCCAGGGACGGGCTTCGGAGGTGCTCCAGTACATGGAGGAGAATCCGGATTCAAAGATTCCTGAGGAGTATTCTTTTGTAATTGAGCTTGCCAAGGCACAGCTCAAGGCAGAGGGTAAGGGCGGCACAGACGTGAAGGTCTGCTCCGATGTCCTGGAGGCTTTTGCTACATCCAAGGACGAGGGGGCCATTCTTCTGCAGGCTGTTGAGCAGTACTGCAGAGAGTACATACAGAATCTTAAGGAACTCTCCTCAAAGGCTCTCCAGCTTGGTCTGGACCTCAAGGGCGGAATGAGCATTCTGCTCGATGTCGAGGTCTCGTCTCTTGCTGACCGTCTCGGGTACGAGCCGTCAGAGTCGGAGATCAACGCCGCATTAGAAGAAGACATCGAGATTCTGAAGAACAGAATCGACCAGTTCGGAATGGCCGAGCCTGAGATCAGAAAACAGGGCGAAAACCAGATTCTGATCGAGCTTGCCGGAACACCAGACCCGGAGAGGGTCGATGCCTTCCTGAAGGGCAAGGGCTCCTTGGCCTT
>DMOO01000123.1 GCA_003456855.1 Sphaerochaeta sp. | reverse complement strand
GCATGACCGGCGGACAGATGGCACCTACATCACTTCCTGGACAGGTCACACAGACCTCTCCTTACGGACGTGACGTCAAGGTCGCCGGCTATCCGATCAAGGTCTGTGAGATGCTTTCAGCACTGGATGCCCCTTACTACATCGAGCGTGTCGCAGTGAACAACGTCAAGAACGTTCTGAAGGCCAAGAAGGCTGTCGAGAAGGCATTCAGGAACCAGATCGAGGGCAAGGGCTTCTCTCTCATAGAGGTTGTCTCAGCCTGTCCTACAAACTGGGGAATGACACCTCAGAAGGCTCTGCAGTGGGTCGAGGACAAGATGATCCCTTACTATCCGCTTGGAGTGTTCAGGGACAAGGGCGTAGAGGAGGCAAAGTAATGACAACACAGATTCTTATTGCCGGTTTCGGAGGTCAGGGAATCCTGTTCTCCGGCAAACTTCTTGCCTACAAGGCCCTTGCAGAGGGCAAGGAGCTCTCCTGGCTCCCTTCCTACGGTCCTGAGATGAGAGGAGGCACGGCCTCCTGTTCAGTCACCATCAGTGACGAGCCTGTAGGATCTCCTATCATCGACCATCCGGATGTCCTTATTGTCATGAACCTTCCTTCACTGGACAAATACGAGTCCACAGTGAAGCCGGGTGGAATGATCTTCGTCGATTCCACACTGGTGGGAAGGAAGGTCGAGAGGACAGACGTCCAGGCCTTCTACATCCCTTCGACAAAGATCGCCCAGGACATGGGAAAGGGCAACCTTGCAAATATAGTCCTGCTTGGAAAGGTACTGAAGGACTGTCCTGCAATATCAAGGGACTTCCTGGAGGAGGCCCTGAAGAAGGTCGTCTCCGCAAAGCATCCTGAGATGTACGAGATGAACCTGCAGGCGATTGACGCCGGCTACAACTACAAAGGTTGAACTTGATGCGGCTCCAGTTCCTGGGGCCGCTTTTTGAAAGGAAATCACATGCATATAATCGACTCCCATTGTCATGTCTATCCCAGCGCAATAGCGTCCAAGGCCGTCAAGGCGGTCTCGGATTTCTATGACGGGGTGGGAGAGTTCGGGGACGGCCTTCCTTCAACCATAAAGGAGCGCTGGCTCTCCAAGGGGGTCGACCATGCAATAATCTTCTCCGTTGCCACAAGACTTGCACAGGTTGACAGCATCAACACCTTCATAGCCAAGACTGTTGCAAACGGGGATGGCTTCTTCACCGGTCTTGGAACCGTGCACCAGGACTGTCCTGACATGGGGGCTGTGGTGGACTCCGTCATCTCCCTTGGCCTTAAGGGTATAAAGATCCACCCTGACACCCAGGGCTGCGCAATAGACGACCCCAGGCTGTTTCCTCTGTACGAGGCCTGCGCCGGCCGCATACCGGTTCTTGTTCACACGGGTGACAAGAGATATGACTTCTCCAATCCTGACCACATGGAGCCTGTCCTCAAGATGTTCCCCAAGACCACGTTCATAGGAGCCCACTTCAGCGGTTGGTCCGTCTGGGACTGGGCAACAGAGGCCCTGCACGGCTATGACAATCTGTTCGTGGACACATCCTCCACCTTCCAGTGGGTTGAAGCCGACAAGGTCAGGAAGTACATCCGGGCCTACGGTTCGGAGAAGGTGATGTTCGGCACCGACTTCCCGATGTGGGACATAGAGTCTGAACTCAAGAACATGCTCGGACTTGGGCTTTCCGAGGATGAATATGAGAACATCTTCCACCGCACTGCGGAGCATGTCTTCGGTTAATAAACGTTAGTATATATTATCTTGCAATCTCTATAGACGCCTAGTATCATCAAATAAAGGGATTATAATGCAAGGGTTTGGGGAACAGATTCGATTCATCCGGATCACTTGTTTGAACTAAGAGGTTCCGGATGAAGAGAATTGTTGCCATACTAGTCGTTTTTCTGCTCGCCATATCGTTTGTCTTCGCCTCCGACTCACTCAAGAGCTTGGTTGATACAGTTCTTAAGGTTGACGGGGAGCTGACCAGGAGCCTCAGCCAATATGATGCCACGATGAAGAAAGCCCAGACCAGGATGGAGGATGAGCTTGCAGCCGAGATAGCGGCTATAGACTCAAGGCCGTTCACAGACAAGGAACTGGACAAGAACGGCAATCCCACAAAGAAGGCCTTGGAGGCAAGGGAGAAGGAGAGGGCCGAGGCCACAAAGCGACTGGAGAAGAACCTAAGTGATGCAATCGATACAATCCAGGCAAAATACGGACCTGATATCAGCGCCGCATACGATGTCCTCTGTACCTCTGTGGATTCGATAAACAGCACGGAATTCATTCTAAGCACCACCGATGGAAGCCTTGAGGTTGTCTTTGACCCCTATGTGGAAGCAGAGCATGGCTGGAACTTAAGCGCCTATCCCGTTGGATTCGAGAATGCCATTGTCCATGGTGCCTTCCTTGATTTCAATGTCATTAGCAGCAAGAGCTACAAGAAATTCAAGGCCGAGGCCCTTCAGGAGGCCGTTCTGGGCTTTGATCAGCAGCTCAAGGATCTTGGACCTATCTCCACCTATTCCGTCTCCGCAACTATCACCGCCTTCTTTGACAAGGACCTTGGAGTTCTCTCCTTCGTTGTTGAGAAGCTTGAATTCAACGACAGCAGCAGAAAGAAGGGCAGGCCAGAACTTCTGTTCCCTGACAACTCAGAGGAGGTCTTCTACTCTACCTACGTCCCCTTTGACATGAACAACTACACCTTTGCGCTGACAAAGGCCCAACTGAGGGATCTTAAGAGGGAGACTGCAGCCAAGAATACCAACAAGGTCGTCAGCAAGGTGGGAAAGTTTGTGAACTCAATCGAGCTCTACGCCCTTGCAAACGGAAGGCTTGGAATCGGTCTGATTCCGGAGGCTGAGAGGACAACGTCCAGCCCTGCAGGCTTCATGTTCAGTGGTGGGGCCGATGTGTTCTTGAGAGTGGGTAGGGTCATGCTTGGTGTGAACCCATACATCGGAATGGTGATGGAGGAGAAGGTCATGGACCTGTCCTACACGCTTGCCTTTGACCTCTACGGAAACGATGACCCGGATGCGGACCTTGGCTGTATTATAGTCAGATATGGAACATCAGGCGGTGGCCGCTATGAGATAGCCTTCAGGGAGTTCACTCCAAAGGACCCAGGAAAGGTCATTGACCTTGCAAGCGGATTCGAGGCCGGCCTTGTCTTCTACCCTGAATTCTACTACATCCCTGGCATCTACCTGAGCTTTGCCATAGGTGGAGGACTGGGCTTCCCTCACTAAGGGAATCAATCAGCTTTTCCAGAGCCCTCCCTCCAAATAGTCTATGAATTTTCTCATGTTGGAATGGACATTCTTATCACGTAGATATGAAAGGCTTATATGTCTCTTGATTGGTGGGTCCAAATGAACCGATACTATATCAGGGTGGGATTCCTCAATTCCTTTATACAAAAAACCACTGGCCATGTTATTCGATAAATAGTTGTATATCGTCTGGATTTGGCTGGTTTTGTTTACTATCGAAATACATCCTCCTCTGGATGATATTACATCTTCGATGAATTGATGATGAGAAGATAAAACGACAGCCTCATCCCTGAACTCTTCATATTTTATGGATTTCTTTTTTGCAAAGTGATTGTTTCTGTTAGTGCAGAACATTATCTCAAGTTCTGATATGACATTTGTTATGAGATCTGAACCGGAGATTCTATCTGATTGGGTGAAAAGGCTTTGACTTTTCAGCTTCTGGCATTATATTACTGGTATGAATTACGATATTGAACGCCAAGAAGCCATTGTCGCTGGGGAGAGAGCCCTTGACAGTTTGATAGAGGCCCAGAACCAGCTAAGGAAAGCCAGAAACTGGGGAATCTACGATATTCTGGGTGGAGGATTTCTGTCCTCAATGATAAAGCACTCCAAGATAGACAATGCAAGATCCTGCATAGAGAGGGCCAAGTATGACCTTGATGTCTTCAACAGGGAACTGCAGGATGTGTCTGGCAGCATCAACGTTGACATTGGAGGACTTCTCACATTCTTTGACGTTATGGACAACTTCTTCGCCGATCTTCTGGTCCAAAGCAAGATCTCCGATGCCTCAAGGCAGGTGGAGCAGGCCATCTATAAGGTGGAAGACATACTGAGAAGGCTCAAGACCTACTAAAGATCCGATTTGAATGACACCTCATCCTCTTTGTGCTATCATATAAAAAGTCGGTCGTTTGATTTGTCCTTACGACCAAAAGCGCAAGTATGAGGTGACAATATGGGTGTTACTGTTGAGGATACGTTGAGACTCCCTTCAATGAAGCATGCAAAGGTTCTGGGAGGCCGTGGAGGGCTGGGCCATGTTGTGCTTGGCACATCCGTCTTTGAGTACATGGGATCCCCATCGCTCCAGGACGAGTACTTCATACTTAACGAGAACCATCTCTCTGGGCACATGGTCCTTGCATCGTTTGCAAATATGCAGGATGACGTGAAGCTGCAGGAGAGGTATCTAAGAAGAATGGCAGCCTCAGGAGAGGCCTGTCTGGTTCTCTACTACGTTGGAATAATTGTGAAGAAGGTCGATGAGAGACTGATCAAGGCCGCGGATGAGCTGTCTTTCCCTTTGATTCTGATGAGCGTGGACAAGATGTATCTTCGCTATGGCGATCTGATATCAGAGGTGGGTAACGTGGTCCTGTCCGACAGGATGAACTATGATGAGAGCCTTGTAACAGAGGTCATAGGCCATGTTTCAAGCCTCCCATCGGACAAGCAGACCGTTGATTCCGTTCTGTCCATATTGAGAGACAGGCTGAAGGTAAGTTTGATTCTCACTGACTCCGATCTCAATGGTCTGGGTGCTGCAACCTGGCCAAAGAATGACGATTCAATTGCTGACCTTCTCTCAGAGGACAACGTCTCCCATCATCCGAAGAGAAGAAAGCTCTTCTCACCGATCCCGGGAAGCTACATCTGGTATGTTCCTATCCATGACAGGGGTTTGGACCCGATGAGGCTTTTCTTCATTGAAGACGGCTCCGTCCTTACAAGCATCATGGTGGATATGGCCAGGGAGGCTGTGCAGCTTGCAGTTGAGCTTTGGAGCAACAAGCACAGCGCTGTGCTTACATCCGAGCTTGTGAAGGCCATTCTGAATGATGAGCCTATAAGGATGAGAAGACTCAGCGAGGTTCTGAACATAGACATCAGGAACATACACTGCTCATGGTTCATAAGATGCACAGACAAGAGAAGCACCTTCTCGAAGGACATGGTCGATGCAGTTCGCAAGGTCATGGACACACTGGATTCGGACATCATCCTTGAGCCTTACAGAACACCATTGGGGGATTCGGATGACCTTGTCATGTTCTTCAAGAACCCTCTCGATGCCAGACTCCTTGAGAGCTGCGGGCAGGAGATAATCCAGAGGCTCCATGAATTGGGCTGCGAGCATGTGTATCTGACTATGCTTGACTACAAGTTCTCCACTTCCGATGTAAGGACCGCTTTCTCCATCTGGAACGAGAACGAGGCCACAGCCAGGATCGTGTTCCCGACACTTGAGGTGTTCCACGAGTCCGAGATCGAGCTTGTACGCCAGTGCAATGAGATCATAAGACTGGGAGAGGCCAGCATTGCATCTGCTACAGGTGCCTTGGATGCCCTTGAGGAGCGCCATGGTTCACAGGAGTTCCTCAGGACGCTTGAGGTGTACTTCCTGGATGCAGACATGAACATGCAGAAGGCCTCGGAGATCCTCAATGTGCACAAGAACACAATCAAGTACAGGATCAACATGGTGTGCGATGCACTTGGACATTCGGTCAACAACCCGGTCACCACATCGAGACTTACAATCGCACTTGCCATCAGAAGGCTTCTGGACAAGGCATCGAATTAACTTTTCCTTGATTTCCCTATGAACAGCACTGCATCCAGGAGGACCAGTGCTATCAGTATTGCGCTGGACCCGAAGAGCCAGTTGGGACTGATGTTGTAAAGCACCTGCAGACCCTGGATGGCAAAGATCCCCAGCACAGAGGAGAGGACGAAGGAGAACGAGTAGAGGCCTGAGCTGTACTCGTTGTTCATCTCGAGGGCAAGAAGCGAATCGGCTATGGTCTTAAGCGCTCCATAGCTCAGGGAGATCAGGACTATCGCTGCGAACAGCAGCACTGTGTTCCCCATCGGGCAGAGCATCAGCATGAGGAAGCCTGCTATTGATACAAGGCTTGAGATGATTGTGTACGGGTAGAGGTTCTTCGGCTTGACCCTTGGGTTTATGAAGAGCATGGAGAACAGGGTCCCTCCGGCGTAGATTCCTCCGACCATTCCAAGGGTGACTCCGGTCAGCCCTCTGTACTCCGAGAAGTACGGGGTGAAGAACATGCTTATCGTTGTGCCGATGGTGTAGTAGACATATATGATGGCGTTGATCGTCATCGCCGATGCCACCTTCCTGTTCCTTCCCATGTACTTTATGACATCGACATAGCTTCTGAGAATGTCCTTGAAGGAGTAGTTGGCACGCTGGCTCATGACCTTGAGACCAGTAGGTGTCTCATTGACAAGAACATGCCTGATGATTGCCTGTAATGTCATGCTTACTGCAGAAACTATAAGGAAGAATCTCTCACCGGCTACCAATCCCATCTTGGATACGACAAGTCCTGCAAGTGGGGTCGTCAGTCCTGAACCTACCAGGATGATGTTGAACCAGTTCATCGCCGAGATGCTGTTCTCGTCCGAGGTGTCCTCTATCATCAAAAGGTAGTAGCCTGTGCTCATTATCCTGTTGAGGCCTGTCATGGCCTGGGCTATCAGTGCAAGGACAAGGTTGCCGCCAAGCAGGTAGATCAGACAAGGCAGGGCGGAGGAGAGGATGTCGAACACAAAGGTCGCAAGCCTTCTTCCCATCCTGTCGACTATAGGAGAGGCGATGAAGGAGAAGATGAGCGCCGAGGCGTTGGCCACTGTCATCAGGGTTGCTATGTTTGCAGATGACAGGCCTTCCTCCATCAGAAAGAGACTCAGGTAGTAGGTGTAGATTGTGTACGGCACTGCCCAGAACGGGAAGCAGTTCCTGCAGATCCGGGCATTCCTTTCAAGTTTCATCTCAGGTGATCCTTCATTCCTTTATGAAGTCCGACAGGTTGTTGTTATCGACCACAGGTCTGACTATCTCGTATGGTATCTGGACCTCAAGATTCCTCATTGCGCTGAGGGAGCAGGCCAGAGCTCCGATTGTATCGGTGTCTCCACCACATTCCGCTGCCATGAACATGATCTTCATCGGATTGTCCGTATACAGGTTGAAGCAGAACACCGCTCCGGAGGTCTCGTAGCTTGGAAGGCCTGTGCCCAGGACTCCATAGAGGAACTCCTTAAGCTTGTTGTCGTACCAACTCTTGATCTCCAGACCTTCGATGAGGTCCAGCCTTGCCGCCAGGGTGGCTGAGGCGCTCACCCAAGGGGCCTTTGAGGCTCCGACCTTGCAACCGGTCCTTGCTGCTTCGAACAGGGCCTCGTCAGTGGTCTCCTGCGGCTTGTCCTCCAAGGCGTTGCTGATGGCAAGCTTCAGTGCATAGGCATAGCCGTAGGCACTCTCAAGGGCCACTGAGTTGTTGTGGGTGCAGACCAGCGAATTGTAGATGCAGGCGTCCAGGTCCTTCTCAAGAAGCAGGGAGGCGAAGACGGCGCAAGGGACTCTCATGATTCCACCGCAGGTGGTTCCATTGAGGCCTGCCTTAAGAGGATCCTCGCCGTTCTTGATGCCTTCCAAAGCTCTCAGGCTACTGGGACCTATGTAGTGTTTCCTTACAGCATCGGTGGCCTCGATCCATTTGAGAAGCTCGTCCACTGTGTTGGCGATGGTGACGTCCCCGTCTCTCAGGTAGCGTCTCAGAAGCCAGAGGTTCTGCTCTGTGTCATCTGTCACAGCCCAGTCGGGCATGTTGCCATGTGTGATGCTGTACTTTGGGTCGACGAGTCCCGTGACACTGCCGATCTCCATGCGGATGTCGCGCAGTGTCATGAACTCTGTGGCCTTGCCCACGGCATCACCGCAGGCGAAGAAGGCGTAGTACCTAGATAGAGCTTGTGATAAAGTCATAGTCCCTCTTGAGCTGGTCATCAGGGTCATCCAGGTAGTACTTGTAGCTTGGTTCAAGCGTGTAGTAGCCTGCATAGCCCCTGTTCTTGAGAACCTGGAAGACGGTCTTCCAGTCAACCTTTCCGGTTCCGATTGGGATGTGTTTCACATTGTCCTTGTAGTCACTCAGATGCAGGTGGCAAGGAACGTTCTCGAGCTTGGAGATGAATTCAATCGGGTCTCCGCCGCCCTCGATGACCTCTGTTGTGTCCACCATGACCTTCATGTTTGGGATTGCCATTGCCTTGACATAGGCATCAAGTGTGTCCGGGAACTGACCGACGCCAGATGGGTAGTTCTCCATGGCGACGGTCACGTTGACCTTGTCCAGGGCCTCGCACATGTAGCGGATGTTGTCGTTGATCGGCTTGCCGATGACATCGACGAACCTTCCGCTGTACTCCTGCTCCGGGTGGATCACGACGAACTCTGTGCCTGCAGCCTTTGCAAACTGGGCCAGATTGTCTGAGAAGGCCTTTGATTCCCTGAACATCCCGGGATTGGCGTTGTAAAGGATTCCGAAATAGACCAGCGGATAGTGAATGGATGAGATATGGATTCCGATCTCATTTACTATCTTCAGCATGACAGGAGAGAGGTCCTCCTGGCATTGCGGCATAAGCTCTGCATGCTCAAAGCCTGCCTTTCTTATCTTGCCAAGTGCTTCTGCTGTTTCGAGAGTATAGAATGCTCCGGTTGAAAATGCTGTCTTCTTCATTTCGTATCTCCTTTATAAATAATGAATTCTTATTTAGGAAGATCCTCTATCAGGCTCTCCTGTGCATCCTGGAAGGCTCTCTTCGGGTCGGTTCCGTTCTCGATGTCATCAAGGGCGAAGGTGAGGTAGGTGTCCATACTTCCCATCTCTCCGAAGTGTGTGTATGCCGTTGCATAGTCCAGCTGGGCGATGGCGGTTGCGTAGAGATCGCTCTTTTCCATGTATGCCTTGACCTCATCAAGCTCGACTGAGCTCTGTCTGATAGGAAGGTAGCCGGTTGTGAGTGCATAGGCTGTCTGATGCTCTGTGTCGAGCAGGAACTTCAGCAGTGCCCATGAGGCATCGTGCTTGGTCTGGTCTGCTGTCATGATCGTTGCAGTGCTTCCACCGAGGGCGACACATGGCTCGTCGAAGTAAGGCATCTCGATTGCGCCGATGTTGAACTGCACGCTCTCTGCCCACTTTGAGATCCTGTTGCTTGTGGCTGCGATGAACACCAGCTTTCCTGCAAGGAACTTGTTCTCTGCATTGTCATGCTGGCTCTTTGCCATGATCTTCTCGTCGATCATCCTCTTCCAGAACTGTGCGACCTCGATTCCAGAGTCCTCCGCGAACAGTGGTGTGATCTTGCCGTCATCTGAGATCTTGACGATGTCATTGCCGTTCTGGTAGAGCATGCTCTTTACGAGCCACTTGGAGTCTGAGGTGTCGAATCCGTAGGTTCCCTTTGTGCAGAGCGCCTGTACTGTCTTCGCGACCTCCAGGAACTCATCCCAGGTCTTTGGTGGATTTGCCTCAAGGTCCAGTCCCGCCTTGTCAACAAGGTCCTTGTTGTAGTAGATGACCTGGG
>DMOO01000094.1:388-3312 GCA_003456855.1 Sphaerochaeta sp. | reverse complement strand
CCGCATCGAGATGGATGATTTCGGGTCCGGGTACTCATCTCTCAAGAGCCTTTCGGAGATGCCCGTTGACATCATCAAGCTGGATATGTCCTTCATCCGCAGAATCCACGAGAACAAGATCACCTTCAGAATGGTTGAGCTTGTGATCCAGATGGCGGAGAGCCTTGGTGCACCTGTTGTGGCGGAGGGCGTGGAGAACGAGCAGCAGTATCAGCTTCTCAGGCAGACAGGCTGCGACTTTGTTCAGGGTTACTACTTCTCGAAGCCTCTTCCGTCAAGGGAATTCGAGGACTTCATGAAAGAAAGGAGCCGAGATAAATGATGACAATCGAGGATATTGAGAGATTCGGGGCTGACACCAAGGCCGGTGTTGGAAGATGCATGGGGAACAGCGACTTCTATATCAGGCTGTTCAAGATGATGCCGAACGACCAGAATTTCGGCCTTCTCTATGATGCAATCGAGAAGGGGGACCTGGATTCCGCCTTTGAGGCTGCCCATGCCTTGAAAGGGGCCCTCGGGAACCTTTCGATCACAGCCCTCTACGAGCCCGTGCAGAACCTCACCGAGCTTCTGAGGGCAAGGACCCAGATGGATTACTCAGACCTTGTGGCAGCAATCAAAGCCAAGCACGAGGAGATGAAGAAGCTCTGTGAAAGCTGAATTGGTTTAGTCTTGTCTTCCAGGAAGCCTTGGGCCATCTATCTTGGGGTTTTTTTGTTTACCGGTGAGAGCCAATCCATGTATAATGGTTCTATGCGCCGAAGACTTCTGATTTTCATTGTTCTGCTTATTGTTCTGCCTCTTTTCGCAATCTCTTCCTCGGATGGCAATGTCGTCAAGGTCGGCTACTATGAGAACGAGGTCTTCGAGGAGGGCGCAGCGGAAGGTGCGGTCAAGACGGGCTATGCCTATGAATACTACCGCAAGCTGTCCGAGTACACAGGCTGGCAATACGAATACGTCTATGGCGGATTCGGGGAGCTTTACCAGAAGCTCCTTGACGGCGAGGTGGACCTGCTTGCGGGACTTGCATACAGGGAGGACAGATCAGGCATCATAGGCTACCCGGATGCAATCATGGGAAGCGAGGCCTACTATCTGGTCAAGCATGACACCGAGGCCGGCATTACAACAGACCCCGCCACGTTGAACGGAAAGCGCATCGGTGTCCTGGACAGTGCCATGGTCGGGGCTCTTCAGTCATTTCTGGACTCACACCACATCAAGGCGGAGGTTGTCTCCTATCCGGACCACGCACAGTTGTTCGATGCATTCGACTCGAAGGCGGTTGCTGTCTTTGTGGCCGAAAGCGACGGCGCATATGGAAGGGACCATGCAGAGGTCCTGTATGCCTTCGGCTCCTCGGACTACTACCTCTGCGTCAGCATAAAGCGTCCGGATCTTCTTGCCCAGTTGAATGTCGCACAGAGCCAGCTTGCTGCAGAGGAGCCCAACTACATAAACTCTCTAAGCACCAAATATTATTCGTTGAGTGTGAACGCCAGGGCCTTCTCCACAGCGGAGCGGGAGTGGCTCGAGAGCCACAGCACTCTGCGCGTAGGCTATCTTGAGAACTATCTGCCATACAGCGACACTGACAAGAGCGGTCAGGTGACCGGAATGGTCAGAGAGCTTGTGCCCGCAATGCTGAGCGGCATGAACATCCAAGGCATCTCAGTCTCCTACAAGGGCTACAGAAGCTATGATGACATGGTCTCTGACATTGGAGCGGGATCCATAGATGTTGCATTCCCTGTGGGAGGGGGCCTTTATTACTCGGAGGAGAACGGGATCTACCTGTCCAATGCAGTCACATCCTCATCCCCGGAACTGGTCTTCAAGGGGAACTTCTCCGAGGAGAGCGTGTCCCACTTCGCAATCAACGAGAACAACCGGATGCAGTACTACTTTGTGCGCACGAACTATCCGGATGCGAAGATAACCTTCTATCCTTCTGTTGAAGACTGTCTTGAGGCCGTGCTCTCTGGGAAGGTGGGCTGCACTACGCTCAACGGGCTCAGGGCGAATGACATACTGAAGAACAGAAGATTCCATGGGCTTTCACTCTACCAGGCCAGCCGTCCTGATGGCCGGGCCTTTGGTGTGAAGATCGGCAACGAGGGGCTACTGAAGCTTCTGAACAGGGGGGTCAACGTCCTTGGAGCAGACTTTGCCCAGAATCTCTCGTACCGCTACACCAGCGGTCTGTACAAGTACGGTTTTGTCGATTACGTTCAGGACAACATGCTATTGTTCTCCGCGGCAATCTTTGTTGTGGTTGCCCTTGTGATCTTCCTTCTTATTCGCAATGCCAACCGCTCAAGGCGGGAGGTCAGGATAAAGGAATCCTCTCAGAAGGTCCTTGAGGAGAAGCTGAAGCTTCAGGACACGCTTCTGGAGGAGCAGGCCAAGCGTGAGCAGCAGGACAAGATGATAACGGCCCTGGCCTCGGACTACCGCTGCGTGTACCACATAGACCTGGACAGTAATGACGGGGTGTGCTACCGCCAGGACCCGGCAGACAATGACCAGACCCCTGAGGGCATCCATTTCAACTACCTTGAGCGTTTTACCTGGTATGCAGAAAACGCGGTAACCGAAAGCTATCGCGAGGGATTTTTGAGGTTCATCGACCCTGACAATGTACGTTCCGCCCTTGAGAAGGAAGGGATAATAGCCTATCGCTATCTGGCCAGAAGGGATGGCAGAGAATACTACGAGATGATCAGGATGGCCGGAGTGCGCCATGTGGAGCAGAGAGATGACCATCTTGTGCATGCAGTGGGCCTCGGGCTGACGGTCATTGACCAGGAGATGAGGGAGACCATGGCACAGAACGAGGCCTTGGAGGATGCCCTTGCCGCGGCAGAGGAGGCCAACAAGGCAAAGACGGCCTTTCTGTCCAACATGAGCCATGAGAT
>DMOO01000094.1:0-333 GCA_003456855.1 Sphaerochaeta sp. | reverse complement strand
ATGAGCCATGAGATCCGCACCCCGATGAACGCGATCATCGGCCTGAGCAGCCTTGCCCTGCGCCACGAGGCCCTCCCGGCTGAGACTGTGGAGTATCTGAACAAGATAGATGAGAGCTCAAGGCACCTTCTGGGGTTGATAAACGACATACTGGACATGAGCCGCATTGAAAGCGGCCGTCTTGTGCTCCGCAAGGAGGAGTTCTCCTTCAGGGAGATGCTGGAGCAGATAAACACCATGGTGATGTCCCAGTGCAAGGAGAAGGGCTTAAAATATGAGTGTTCTGTCACGGGCGGGGTCAGTGATTTCTACATCGGCGATGACATGAAGCTC
>DMOO01000232.1 GCA_003456855.1 Sphaerochaeta sp. | reverse complement strand
ATGAGGGCTATCGCAAGTGCAAGGCCGGTATCGAACACCAGCTTGAGAACCGCGAATAGCACCGTGTTCCTGATGGACAGGAAGAACTTGTTGTCCGTGAGAATGTACTTGTAGTTCTCCAATCCTACGAATGTGCCCCTTTGGCTTGTGGTCATGTTTGTGAAGCTGTACACGACAACCTGCACAACGGGGAGGATGAACAGCATGAACACCGCGAATAGAACCGGCGTCATGAGTATTATTGCCGTTGTGACCTGCTCGCGTTCATAGATGCGTCCGAATAACCGGACTCTATGGATGCTTGCTCTTATCTCCTTTGTCTGTGATTTCATCCCTTTTCTTCCTAATGGTTTTCAATCCTCAGCCCATAGAGCCGTGACGGCCCATGGTCTCAACCTCAAAGTGATCTCCTCCTCTGTTCTCACAAAAGGATTCCCATCGATGATTATCTGTGCATTCTCCGTGAAGCCCGAAAGCTTCAAGGTGTCGTTCTCGTCGAAGCACAGATGCGTTGCGTTTGTGATACAGTGGATGTCCCAGTTGGACACCTCTGTGTCTGTCAGATTCCTGTCCAGCAGGGCGAGGGTGGCCGCATGGTCATAGCCTATGCCGAACATGAGTCCACCAAGGACAACATGTGGAACCTTTGACATGAACTGAAGTGGGGAAATGCATATCTGCAGTATTCTATTATGGATATTCATCCTTTCCCCGTTCAGCTCGACCTTGAAATCGTCAGTTACTATGTTGTGTGAGACCGAGGTCCTCTTCTTTCTGCCTTCAAGGGCAAGAGCCCTAGCATCCAGATTGACCACGTTGCCGTCCAAGGTGCCGAGATACGTGTTTCCAATGATCACATCATTGAATCCATATCCAAGAATATGATTGCCCAATGAAACTTCAATGGCATCTAATTTAACCTCTTTCATGTCATATAAGTCATTGGTTTTGATGTTGTTGAGCTTGTGAACGATAGGTCCTATGTTCTCTGTCCCTGCAGGATAGGAGAGGATCCTTATAGGTTCGGACCCCTCCTTCTGGTGTTTGATTGCAGCCGATGCAACATAGCTTGCCGTGCCGTCTCCACCTGCGGTTATGAACAGATCCACATCGTTCTTAAGAGCATGCTCGACCATGTCCTCGATGTCCTGGACATATCCGGTTCCACGAGGCTCGAAGTCTGTTGCAGTTATGACATTCTCCCTGCAGGCTCTGGCCATCTTGGGGGTTGTGATGACTTCATCGACATCCCTCAGAATCTGGATCAGGTCCTCGGTTCTCTCGTTGAGATGGAAACTGGGATTATGGACGAACAACGCTTTCATTTCATTCCCTCAGCAGTTGATGTCGCTTCCGATCAGGATCTTGAAGGCCTTTCCTGCCTTGAGCATGTCAAAGGCCTGCTGTCCGTGCTCGAAATCGAACTTGTTTGTGATCAGCTGCCTGAACAGCTTCTCGTTGGCCTTGATCACGGAGAAGGACTCCTTGAAATGGTCCAGACCGAAGCCGCTGCAGCCCTTAATTGAGACTTCGTTATAGTGGATGGCACCTGCATCTATGTCCAGAGACTCTCCCTTTGGAAGTCCGCTGAACACAAGAAGGGTTCCACCATGGCGGACAAGTGGAAGATAGTCTGAGACAAGCTTTGCAATGTTGACCGCAATCACCACGTTGTCGTATTCGCCTTTCTGCACCTGGTCCTGCTTGACCGTCTTGATTCCCCAGGACTGGAGCCTTGCCGCTCTTTCGTCGTTGGGTTCAACGATGGCTGCCTCGATGCCCTTGCTGGCATAGTAAAGGGCGAATAGGGCGCCCATAGGGCCTCCTCCGACTATCAGAACCTTGCTATAGCCAGGGACTGTCTCAAGCCTGGACGTTCCGTTGATGACACAGGCCAGAGGCTCGGTGAGTGCATAGACATCATAGTCGTCTGTGTTCTTCTTCTCGGGGAGAACGAAGAGCCCTTCCATGTAGTCGAGAGGGACACCGACATATTCTGCGAAGCTTCCGGCCTCCACATAGTTCTTGTTCTCGCAGAGGTCTCCCTTTCCAGCCTTGCAGTAATCGCATTTGCCACATTCGTAGTAAGGGGCGGCCACAACCCAGGTCCCGTTCTTCAGCGGGTATCCCTCAGGAGCCTTGCAGATCTGGCCGTAGAACTCGTGACCCAGAACGGTTGGCGGTCTGAAATACCTGTGACCGACATAGACCGACTTGAGGTCTGTGCCACAGATGCCTGTGGCTGCCACCTTAATCCATACAGGATATGTGGGTTCCGGAATCTCGCTTGGTGCTAATTTGCCGATTTCCTCAAACATCAGACACTTCATAGACTCTCCTTCAGCTCCTTTGCTGTTTTATAATCGGTGATGAGTGTGTTGTACAAATGTAGCTTCGCTGCAGTCTTGATTGAGTCGATCTTCTGGGTGCCGCAGCACACGCACACAATTCTCTTTGCAGCCTTGATCATGCTGCTTGATATCCTTGAGATCGTCTCGACGCCGTTTTTCCCGATGAGACCCTGGTCGTTGAAGAAGTAACCTACAACATCACCTATCAGGTTGTTCTCCTTCAGTTTGTTTCTATACTCCTGACTGTATTCACTCAGAGGGTAGGTTCCAAGGCTCTTCTCGGAATAGGCTCCAAGGCCGATGACAGCCATGTCCAGATGTTCCCATATCTCATAGATGTCCATATATCTGCTCTTGAAGTAGGCGATCTGTTCAGGGGTGTACGGCTCAAGCATGGATATGTTGTAGTAGTAGGCCGTTGCGTTCAGCATGTCAGCAGCCTTGTTTACTATGACGCTGCACTGATATTCGGAATGGGTGTCTCCTATGCTGCCGACAAGAGGGGTGATGTTGGGTTTGTTCTTGTCCACGAAAGGCTTCTTTCTGAGCTTGTTGACCATCTCGTAGATGGTGTTTCCCCATCCTAGACCGACGTTCATTCCACTTGAGACCTCTCTCTCAAGAAATCTTGCTGCCGCCTCTGTGACATCATTGATTCTGTCAAGGCCATCATTCCCGGTGGCATTGATTGATGGAGCAACGATGACATTGCTGATTCCAAGGCCCTTTGCTATCGTGGACGACAGGTCCGCAAAATCCGATGGCGGCACAACTGAGATCCTGACTATACCTATCTGTCTTGCCTTGTCCAGAGCCCTTGAGATCATGGGTCTGGACATTGTGACTTTCTTTGAGATTTCATCCTGGGTATAGCCGCTCTCATAGTATAGAGTGGCTATTTTATATAGAAGATTCAGATCCTCGAACATTATTTCCTCAATGCGCGGTCAAGGTCCTTGATCAGGCCCTTGATGTCATCAGCCTGGAAGAGGTTTCTTCCAAAGGCGAGTCCCTTGGCTCCCTTTGAGACAACCTCCTTCACGACCTCGGTGATGTCAGCTTCCTTTGGTCCACCCGCCAGAATCACTGGAACAGGGCACTGTGAAGTGACCCTCTCAAAGTCCTTGCAATAGAATGCCTTTATGATGTCGGCTCCAAGCTCAGCTGCAATCCTTGCACCTGAAGCGATGAAGTCAGAGTCATTGTTCTTCTCGTAGTTGGCATTGAGGACCTCTGCTATCACCGGGATTCCCAGTCTGTGGTATTCCTCACAGACCCTTGAGAGCTCAAGCTCGGAATCCTTGTCCCTTGTTCCCCCCAGCACGAACATGAACAGAGCTGCGTCTGCATCCAGGGCTGCTGCATGTTCTGCGCTGGCTATGCTCTGATGGTAGTTCCCGTCATAGGAGTCCCAGGTGAGCATTGTGCCGCCAACTGAGGCTCTCAGGACAAGAAGCTTGTTCTTGAAGTCCTGTGGTCTGATGTGGCTGACCATTCCGGGATTAAGTATGAAACCATCAATTTCACTGGCTCTCAAAGATGCAACTAGCGATGGTGTGTTCTCAAGGCCTTGCATGATTCCGTAGATCTGCGGATGGTCGAAGGCCGCAACGAATAGCTTTCCCTTGTTCGAGAAGAGCTTTGACATTCTTTTTTCAAGTCCCGTCATTTGTAACTCCATATAGTGTGATAGGTTACTATGAACAAATGTTCAAAATCGTTGTTCAATTATCAGTATAAAACCCATTATATGAGGTGTCAAATAAATATTTTAGGTGGGGTGGGATTCTATAAAACAGAGTATTTCTGTACTATATATCCTGAAGTCGGAGGAACACTATGGATCACGTGAAATATCTGCTTGCAGCCAATGAGGTGGCAAGAAAGGCCAGAGCAAACGGCAACACACCTTTTGGAGCCGTTCTTGTTGACGAGAATGGGGAGATTGTCATGGAGCAGGGTAACGCAGAGCGTGATCTCCATGATGCCACAGCCCATGCGGAGAGGATGTTGGCCTCACGTGCAAGCCAGAGCTTCAGCAAGGAATATCTCTGGAAGTGCACCCTGTACACGACCTTCGAGCCATGCTGCATGTGCACCGGAGCCATCTACTGGGCCAATATCGGTAGGATTGTCTATGGGGTTACAGAGGAGAAGCTTCTTGAGATGACTGGCTCGGATGACAAGAACCCAACCTTCAACATCTCCTGCAGGACAATCCTGGCTGCGGGCCAGAAACCGATTGAGGTCCTTGGACCTTTCCCGGAGATCGGCTATGCCGTTGAAGAGGTCCACGCGGGCTTCTGGAACAAGAAATGATGAAGCGTCCAAAGCTGTTCGGAAATACTCTTCTTCTGCTTGCCTCATTGATCTGGGGTCTGGCCTTTGTGGCCCAGAGAGTGGGTATGGATCATATAGGACCCTACACCTTCACAGCAGCCAGATCCATTCTTGCCGCGATTGTAGTGGGTCTGATCTACGCCCTTGTGCCCAAGAAGTCCGAATCCGAAAACCAAAAAGCAAAGAAGCACGACACCCTGATGGGTGGTATTCTCTGTGGAGTCATACTTGCAATTGCAAGCACCCTTCAACAGATCGGACTTGTTCACACAAGTGCAGGGAAGGCCGGATTCATAACAGCTATGTACATGCTCCTTGTGCCGGTCTTCAATATGATCCTGTTCAGAAAGAAAAGCCCTTGGCTTGTCTGGATAGCCGTCATAGTTGGCATTGTTGGAATGTATCTGATGTGCATAAAGGAAGGTTTCAACCTTGAGGAGGGTGATGCCTATGTTGCAGCCTGTGCGTTGTTCTACTGTTTCCACATCCTTTGCGCTGACCGCTATACCGAAAACGGGGATCCTATAGGAATCTCTGCAATACAATTCGCTACAACAGCAGTAATCACTACGATAATCGCCTTCATCGTCGAGACCCCTAGCTGGGATCAGGTGGTCTCTGCTGCAATCCCTATACTCTACTGTGGAATCATGTCCAGCGGTGTGGCCTTCACATTCCAGATTCTGGGTCAGAAGTACAGTGAACCCGCAACCGCCTCAATACTTATGAGCATGGAGTCTGTGTTCGCGATGATAGCAGGAATGCTGATCCTTGGAGAAAGGCTTTCAACCAAAGAGGCTACAGGCTGTGTTGTCATTTTCGCAGCTGTAATTCTGGTACAGCTGCCTGCATTCAAAGAGACTCGAGAATCTCTCTAGCGACGAAGACTCCACTTGCAGATGCATGTGAGAGCGAGTGTGTGACTCCGCTGCCGTCACCGATCATGTAGAGGCCCTTGTACTTGGTCTCGAGATGCTCATCCACCTTGACTTCCATGTTATAGAACTTGACCTCGACGCCATAGAGCAGGGTGTCGTCATTCGCAGTACCCGGGGCGATGCGGTCAAGGGCGTAGATCATCTCTATGATTCCATCAAGGATTCTCTTTGGGAGCACCAGTGAGAGATCACCAGGCTCGGCCTGGAGTGTGGGACGCACGAAGCTCTCCTCGATTCTCTTGTGGTTGCTTCTTCTTCCCCTGATCAGATCTCCGAACCTCTGTACGATGACGCCGCCACCAAGCATGTTGGAGAGCCTTGCAATGCCTTCACCATAGCCGTTGCTGTCCTTGAATGGCTGTGTGAAGTGCTTTGATACAAGAAGTGCGAAGTTTGTGTTCTCAGTTCTCTGCTTTGGATCCTCGAAGCTGTGTCCGTTGACTGTGACGATTCCATTTGTGTTCTCGTTGACGACGATTCCATATGGGTTCATGCAGAAGGTTCTGACGTTGTCCTCGAACTTCTCGGTTCTGTAGACTATCTTGCTCTCGTAGAGGTTGTCTGTGAGATGGGCGAATATCTGGGCTGGAAGCTCGACTCTGACTCCGATGTCAACACGGTTGGAGAGAGTCTCGATGTTGAGCTCCTTGCAGACCTCCTCGACCCACTTGCTTCCGCTTCTTCCGACTGAGACGATGCACTTTGTGCACTCGAAGGTCTCCTTGTCGGTTATGACCTTGTAGCCATCCTCGATGACCTCGATCCTTCTGACAGGACTGAGGAAGTAGAAGTCGATCCTGTCCTTCATCTCCGCATAGAGGTTCTCAAGGACGACATAGTTCTTGTCTGTTCCAAGATGGCGCACAGAGGCATCGAGAAGCTTGAGTTTGTTCTGCATGCAGAGTCTCTTGATGTCTGAGCCGCTGGTGGTGTAGAGCTTCGTGCCTTCACCGCCGTGGGTCATGTTGATGGAATCCACATACTCCATCAGGGCTGTGGCCTGCTGCTTTCCTATGTACTCACAGAGGGTTCCGCCGAAATCATTGGTGATGTTGTACTTTCCATCGGAGAAGGCACCGGCGCCGCCGAATCCACACATGATCGAACAGGTCTTGCACTTGATGCAGCTCTTGATCTTATCGCCGTCGATAGGACATTTCCTGTTGGCAAGGGCGGTGCCCATGTCGATAACGGCAATCTTGAGATCATTGCTGTTCTTCATCAATTCATAGGCGGAGAAAATACCGCCTGGACCGGCTCCAATAATTACAACGTCATACTTCATACAAATAATTTACCTTTTACATCATTTTAATTCAATGCTTAGGTTTCCATAATTACAATGTTTATGCTATATTGCAGGTATGAAAACGAATGAATATTTATACGGAAACAGCTATCCAGGCAGACTTATTGTCGCCGGGGTCACCCCAAGTGGCAAGACTCTTTATGCCTATGCCATCATGGGCCGCAGCCCAAACAGCAGAAACAGGGTGTTCAAGGTTGTGGATGGAGAGGTTTGGACAAAGGCCTATGACGAGTCCCTTGTCCAGGACCCGAGTCTGATAATCTATCCTGCAATTCTTAAGTGCAAGGGCAACATAATAGTGGCCAACGGAGACCAGAGTCTGGACATGAAAAAAGCAGAGGAATCTGGTGAATCATTCCGAGAAGGGCTGTATAACAGGGAATTTGAGCCTGATGCACCTAACTATACCCCTAGAATCTCTGCCTATGTAAAATCCGGTATCATTTCATTCGCCATAAACAGAAGACTCCCTGACGGAAGCTGCGAGAGAAAGGTCTGGGACTACTGGAAGAACCCCGGAGAGCTTCACATCATCCATACCTATGAGTGTGACGGCAATCCACTTCCTTCCTTTGTGGGGGCTCCAAGGCTCCTTGAGGCTGAGGATGACTACGCCCAGAAGCTCTGGGACAGCCTGGACAAGGACAACAGGATATCCCTCTATGTCATGGAGGGTGACAAGGAGACGGTGTTCAACGCAAGATTGGAGGAAAATGCATGAAAATCAATCTTAAATACGGTTGCAATCCAAACCAGAAGGAGGCCTTCCTCGAGTCAAAGGGTGATATGCCTCTTACTGTCCTGAACGGAAGACCCGGCTACATCAATCTGATGGATGCCCTTAACGGCTACCAGTTGGTCAAGGAGCTCAAGCAGGCGACAGGAATGTGTGCCGCTGCCTCGTTCAAGCATGTCTCCCCGGCAGGTGCAGCTGTCTCTGTCCCACTTTCCGATGTCGAGAGGAAGATGTATTTCATTCCATCAAAAAATGAGCTTACACCTCTTGCAACAGCCTATCTCAGGGCTCGTGGAGCAGACAGGATGGCTTCCTTCGGAGACTTTGTCTCCCTGTCTGACACCTGTGACGCCTGCACCGCCTCCATAATCTCCAAGGAGGTCTCCGATGGAGTCATAGCCCCTGACTATGAGCCTGAGGCGCTTGAGATCCTCAAGGGAAAGAAGGGAGGTGGTTACCTTGTTCTTAAGATGGACCCAAGCTATGTTCCTGAGATCAAGGAGAGGAAGACCATCTTCGGTCTGGATCTTGTCCAGGACCACAACGAGTGGATCCCTGACGGGAACTCCTTCAACGAGGTGAAGTCAAAGAGAACAGAAATCCCAGAGAATGCAAAGCTTGATCTGATCGTTGCTCTGCTTGCACTTAAGTACACACAGTCCAACTC
>DMOO01000236.1 GCA_003456855.1 Sphaerochaeta sp. | reverse complement strand
TCACCTTGGCCACTAACGAGATAGACAACGCATTCACAAGGCACAGAGCCATGGAGCGCAAGCTTCGTGGAGTTGAGGCTGTAGAGGAGATCGAGGATGGTGGAATCGCGGATTCAGACAGTCAGATATGATAACGGGGAGATCCAGCGCTACCAGATAGTGTCCGGTTTCGCGTGGAAGGACCTCGAGTTCGTGCAGCCTGAGCCGTCAAAGGAGTGCTTTGACGAGCTTGCCAGGATGTTCAAGATGTTTATGATAGCCCAACACAAAGAGTTGTATGGAGCAATGTTGGCCTTTCATGTTCCAGAGGACATCGAAATACCGTTTTCAACCGAAACTGAGTTCGGAAATGTCTTCGACAAGCACATTGCAGCCTCGATAGGGTTGAGAAAGCTTGTGAAAGAGGGCCGTATCCGCAACGAGAACAAGAGCCTGGTCTTCGACGACCCGGAGGTTGAGGCTTTCATAAATTCTTTGGAGGAAAGGGGTTTCGTCATTAGGGGCTTCGGGGACAGAACCGAGGTTAGCATTGTTGCAGTGGGTGCTGACATGGGCTACCTGAGCGGGGTGAAGCCACAGCCGAAGCTTATCTGCAACAGCCATTTCTTCATCTTTGATCTGACCGACCATGACTCTCCATATGACATTCTTGGAACCCCGTTCGGGATGATCGTCAAGGATGGCATGGTCTCCCAGCCGCCACTCAATGACAGGGAGGCCCTTGTTGTGGATCTGGACGGGAAGGCAAGCATTGTCAGACCTGCTCTGGAGAACATGCCCATGGACATCCAGGGAAGGACCTTCAAGCATGGCGAGAACTGCACGGTCTACAGACGTCCGAAGACAAGGTTGACCCCAAAGGAGGATGGTCTTGATCTGATAATCGTCGGCGATGAGGTTGTCGCCATCCATCAGGGAGGCCAGGTGATGGTTCCTATGGCGGGCTTTGTGCTCCATACCACAGAGGACCTCGAGATCTGCCCGTCTCCGGTGGTCTACCATGGCTTTGAGGACTGCATGTTCGGAATCCAGGTCGGCTCGTCAGCCGTCAAGGACGGGGTGGCAATGGAGGAGTACGGCTCTCCTTTCTACAGCCTCGGCAAGGATTCGATCCCGTTCCCGCCGACTCTGTATCCTCAGGACTATCAGAATGCAAGGGCTCCAAGGATGGCGATCTGCTCCGATGCGGATAACGACCCTGTCATCATCTGGGCCGAAGGGGCATCGAAACTCTACTACCAGCATGGCAAGGAGAGCTGTGGGGCCTCGCTTCTGGAGCTGGCCAGATACTGCAAATCCATCGGCATGGTGAACGCAATAAACCTTGACGGAGGAGGGTCTGCGGAGATCTTTCTGGACGGGAAGCTCTGCCTGCACGTGTCAGACCGCTATCTGGACAACACGGACGCAGAGAGACCGGTCCCTATGGGGCTTTTGGTGAGGTGATTATTTTGCCTTCGGCAGAGAGTTCGACTTGATGAAGTCGGCGATGATCTCACGGATCTCGGTCTTGTTCTGAGGGAAGTAGACCATGTGGAAGAGGTAGGACTCGAGAAGGACCTCAAGCTTGTCTGCAAAACCCTTTGCGCTGCACTTCTTCATGCGCTCCTCCTTGATCGCCTGTCTTACAAGACGGGAGAAGTAGAGGTTGAGCTTTGCGGTCCTGTGCTTGATCATGTCAGTCAGGCCGTCGATCTTGTCTATCATCTTCAGGAAGTTGCCCACCTGCTTCTCGTAGGTGTCTGCCATGTCCATTATGCTCTGGGTTGTCTTCAACAGCTTCTCCACCGGATCCGTTATGGCCTGCCACTTCTCTGAATTGAAGGCATCGAAGGCCAGATCGGTGGTGTGCTTGACGGCGTAGTGGTAGAGTTCGGACTCATCCTTGAAGTACTGATAGATCGTTGTACGGGAAAGACCACACTTTGAAGCTATGAGGCTGAGATTTGCATTCTTGCCCTCTTGTGCGTAAACCTCGAGAGCAGCATACATTATCTCTATCTTCCTTTTTTCGTGGTCGATCTTTTTCGGCATATTGACAGTATATGACAGTTTGTCTAATACGTCAAAGAAGTATTTTTTCATAAGAACACCAATTATTTGCCGATTTGACCATGTTTTTGTAATTTAGTGCTGTGAAATGAGTGTGGCCCACAACATTCCACACTATTTCCGGGGCAAAATATGAACATAGACAAATTCACCATAAAAATGAAGGAGGCCCTGCAGGGGGCCGAGAACCTGGCAACCAGGTACAACAACGCTGAGATCGGGAACGAGCACATGTTCCTGTCCATGCTGCAGCAGCAGGACGGCATCGCCGAGCCTCTGTTCGCAAAGGTGGGCGTGGACTTCCAGGCTCTTCTGAACGAGACGCACGGCATTGTCGAGCGCCTGCCGAAGGCTTACGGCGGAGCTGTCAACATCGGAATCTCCCAGAAGCTTCTCCAGACTCTCAATGCCTCACAGACGGAAGCTGACAAGTTCAAGGACGAATATGTCAGCACAGAGCACGTGATCCTTGCCCTTCTGGACGATGACGGACAGATCGGCCGTCTTCTCAAGCGCTATGGAATAACCCGTGATGCAATCATGCAGGCTCTGCAGAGCATACGTGGAAGCCAGAGAGTGACGGACCAGGATGCAGAGAGCAAGTATCAGGCTCTTGAGAAGTACTGCCGTGACATGACGCGTGCCGCAAGGCAGGGGAAGATGGACCCTGTCATCGGCCGTGACGAGGAGATCAGGCGTGTCATGCAGGTCCTGTCCAGGAAGACCAAGAACAACCCGGTTCTCATCGGAGAGCCTGGTGTCGGAAAGACCGCAATAGTCGAGGGCCTTGCCCAGAGAATCGTCAGCGGCGATGTCCCTGATTCGCTTAAGGACAAGAAGCTTCTCTCCCTGGACGTCGGTGCCCTGGTTGCAGGAGCCAAGTTCCGTGGAGAGTTCGAGGAGCGTCTGAAGGCCGTTGTAAATGAGATAACCCGCAGCGAGGGCTCGATAATCCTCTTCATAGATGAGCTTCACACCATTGTCGGTGCAGGTGCGGCAGAGGGCTCCACCGATGCCTCCAACCTGATCAAGCCTGCCTTGGCAAGAGGAGAGCTGCACGCAATCGGTGCAACCACACTTGATGAGTACAGAAAGTACATCGAGAAGGACAAGGCTCTGGAGCGTCGTTTCCAGCCTGTTTATGCCACAGAACCGTCCGTTGAGGACACCATTGCAATCCTTCGTGGAATCAAGGACCGCTATGAGGTCCACCATGGTGTAAGGATCAAGGACGATGCCCTTGTGGCAGCCGCAGTGCTTTCAAACCGCTACATAACCAACAGGTTCCTGCCTGATAAGGCCATCGATCTGATCGATGAGGCTGCCAGCCAGCTGAAGATCGAGATTGAGAGCCAGCCGGAGGAGCTGGACAAGCTTGAGCGTAAGATCCTGAAGCTCAAGATCGAGCAGCAGGCTCTGTCCAAAGAGGATGACGAATCCTCAAAGAGCAGGCTTGAGAAGATCAATGCAGAGCTTGCCGATCTGAACAACGAGCGCGATGCAAAGCACCTTAGGTGGGAGAACGAGAGAAACGCCATCGAGAGCATCCGTGACAAGAAGTCCGCTCTTGAGAACCTCAGAACCCAGGAGAGCATCGCCGAGCGCAACGGAGACTTCGCCAAGGCCGCAGAGATCGTCCACGGACAGATTCCACAGCTCCAGCGCGAGATCGAGGAGGAGAGCGAGCACCTGAAGAGCATCCAGGGAGATAACAAGCTCCTGCGTGAGGAGGTCGATGAGGACGACATCGCCAGAATCGTTGCCTCCTGGACGGGAATCCCGGCAGCGAAGATGCAGGGCTCCGAGATGCAGAAGTACCTGAACCTTGAGAAGACGCTCTCCGAGCGTGTGATCGGTCAGGACGAGGCAATCGCAGCGGTGTCCAACGCGATCAGGCGTAACAAGACCGGAATCGGCGACGAGCACAGACCTCTTGGATCCTTCCTGTTCGCAGGTCCTACGGGTGTAGGTAAGACGGAGCTTGCAAAGGTTCTGGCCTCGTTCCTCTTCGATGACGAGAAGGCGCTGACCAGAATCGACATGTCGGAGTACATGGAGAAGTTCAGCGTGTCGCGTCTGATTGGAGCACCTCCTGGATACGTGGGCTATGACGAGGGTGGTCAGCTCACCGAGGTCGTCAGAAGACGCCCGTACTCGGTTGTTCTCTTCGATGAGATCGAGAAGGCCCATCCTGATGTCTTCAATGTCCTTCTCCAGATTCTGGACGATGGTCGTCTGACCGATGGACAGGGAAGGCTGGTGGACTTCACCAACACGATCATAATCATGACAAGCAACCTGGGAAGCCGTCAGCTGATGGAGGCTCCTGATATAAAGACCGGTCACGAGGCTGTGATGGAGGTCATCAGGGCATCGTTCAAGCCTGAGTTCATCAACAGAATCGATGAGATCATCATCTTCAACCAGCTTGGCAAGGCACAGATTGCGGGAATCGTCTCCCTGCAGCTGAAGAAGCTTGCTGCAAGGCTTGAGAACAGGAATCTGCACCTCAAGTGGGATGACAGCGTGGTCGATATGATCAGCGAGGCAGGCTTCGACCCAGACTACGGCGCAAGACCTGTAAAGCGTGCAATCCAGACCATGGTCGAGAACCCGCTTGCTGTGGATATGCTGCACGGTCGCTTCAGCGAGGGTGATGGCATAGCAATCAGCGCTCCGCACGGCCAGCTTGTGATCGAGAGGGTTGTCCCTGGGCAGCTTGCCGACTGAGAATGACAAGATAACTGAATTCAGTTGATAGTTGCATCATTGACTGGATTCAGTTATTATTTTGTCATGACGTTCAAGGACTACATATCAGAGAAGAACAAAAGCATCGCCTCTTTGGCCAGGGAAGCGAATCTCCCTTATACAACCGTCAGTGAGCTTGTGAACGGCAAGAAGGTTTTGCATAAATGCAGTGCTGGCACTGTCTACAGCCTTGCACAGGCTCTTGGGACTACAGTCGAGAGTCTTCTTGTGTCTGAAGGTGATGGGGCTTTTCCGGATCTTTTCGCCTTGGACCGGAAGCAGAGCGTCTATGTCGCCAAAAGGCTGTGGGACGAGAACGTCTATTGCGGCATGAGAATGGAGAACCGCAATGTCACGTTCCCGCAGACGAAGACGATACTCGAGGGCGTGAATGTCCCTGGTGTCCAGCTTGAGGACATCACTGCGATCCTGAACATGAGGGATGTCTGGAGGCACCTGCTGCAGACAGTGGATGAAAAGCTCGATCTTGACTACATCTGTGGTCTCAATTCCTTCATTGCAAGGAACGAGGCCCTGGAGTGGGGTGTTCTGAGAACAGGAAGCGTTGCCATCTCCGGGACCGACTACAAACCTGCAATCCCTGTCAGGGAGAAGGTGGAGAAGGATATCCGTTCAATAGTCACTTCCTATGAATCAGCCACCAACAGGGCCCTGTCCCTTTTCTGCTACATAGCCTACAACCAGCTTTTCTGGGATGGGAACAAGAGGACAGCCATGACGGCTGCCAACAAGATGCTTCTTTCCCATGGTGCAGGGATGCTTACAATCAAGGATAGGGACATGGAGGAGTTCAACACGCTTCTTCCAGAGATGTACAGCACTGGAAAGACCGAAAGGATAAAGAACTTCCTCTATAACAATGCGATTTCAGGTCTTGAGATGAATTGATTCCCTATTTTCTGTCCAGATTCTCGTAGTCCTGGACGTAATCTATGTCCTTTGACCATGAATCATCATTAAATGATGGCTCATATACATCACATGACTTTAGAATCTTGCTCACTGAATAGTCATCAGGACATTTTGTTATCATTTCCTTAAGTCTTGAAGCATGCAGGACAGGGTGTCCGGGCACCCTGTCCTTGTCTTTTATGCTGAAAGGACGCACCGCATCGTGGCTCTCAAGCATCGGAACCAGCTTCTCATAGTGTGCGGCGGTTATAAACGGCATGTCTGCAAGGGATATGAAGAAAGGTCCGTCATTGATTTGGCTCACTCCGATCTTTGTTGAGCTGAACTGGCCGTTTCTGTAGTCAGGATTGTTCACGATCAGCATCTCAAGCCTTGAATTGGTGCCTTCCATGAAGGCTTTGCAGGTCTCGAGGGCCTTTTCAGTGGACTGCCTGCGGTAGCCTGTGACCACTATGAGCCTGCAGCTCTCATCATTCCTATCCGCATATTGTGCTAGGAACTTCAGGGCCTCAAGGCAGCTGTACGCCACCATGGGAAGGTCATTGTAGGTAAGAAGGAGCTTGTTCGTATCTCCCATCCTACTCGAGGAACCGGCTGCAAGCATGACAATGTCCATAATCAATCTCCAGTGAATAACTATACCATCTATTTACCATTTTTTTGCATTTTTCTATACTTCGAGCCATGTTGGCCGTTTTAATCAACTGCATTGCGATAGTCATCGGTTCTCTCATCGGGCTTCTTGTGGGGAAGCATGTCAAGGAAGGTTTCAAGGAGATAGTCTTCGCCTGCTGCGGGCTTATCACCATCGTCATGGGGATCCAGATGTCCATTGCAACATCAAACGCACTGGTGCTTCTGCTTGCCCTTCTGATTGGCGGAGCCATCGGCTATCTGCTCAAGATAGAGGATAGGGTGCTGTCCTTGGGTGACAAGCTTGGAAAGGCCACACACAGTGACGTGCAGAACGGTACTCAGAGCTTTGCACAGGGCTTCCTGACGGCATCGGTTCTGTTCTGCTCAGGGGCGATGGCCGTTGTAGGTTCCATCCAGGCGGGAACCACAGGGGACATGACCACAATCCTCATAAAGTCCGTCATGGACGGCTGCATAGCGGTGGTCTTCGCCTCCATATATGGGCTGGGAGTCATGTTCTCCTTCATATGCGTCTTCATCTACCAGGGTTTCTTCACCTTGGCAGGAGGCTGGATCGAGCCACGTATCGGTGAGATCGGCATCAACGAGCTCTCGGCAGAGGGTGGTGTGCTTCTTCTTATGATAGGCCTGGGCTTGCTGAACATCCGCAAGTTCAAGACGGGGAACTTCATCCCTGCACTGATCTTCGCACCGTTCCTTGGAATCCTGGCGGACAAGGTCCTGTAAAGAAAAACAGCCAGAACCTGCGTCCTGGCTGCCTGTATCAAAGCATTTCTGTTTCTCAGTGTCTTCTTGCATCCTCGATTGAGGTGTCGACATCTGTGTTGAGTGGAACAGGGATGCTTCCCACGTTCCAGATCTGCGTCGCGTACTCTCTGATGGTTCTGTCAGATGAGAACTTTCCGCTTGATGCTACGTTCAGGATGGCCTTTCTGTTGAATTCCTTGAAGTTGTCCCTGTAGAGGTTCATGGCTTCCTGGTGTCTGTCTGCGTACATTCTCAGGTCTGCGAAGATGAAGTACTTGTCCTTGTTGTCGAAGATGTCGTGGAACAGCTGGTCGAAGGCGTGCGGCTCACCGATGTTGAAGAAGTTGGATCTGATCAGCTCGACAGCTGCTCTGATCTCGTCGTCCATCAGGATGAAGTCGTACGGGTCGTAGTTTCCGCGAAGGGCTGCGATCTGGTCCTCGGTGTGGCCGAAGATGAAGACGTTGTCCTTTCCTGCCTCCTGCTCGATCTCCACGTTTGCACCGTCGAGTGTTCCGATTGTCAGGGCTCCGTTGAGCATGAACTTCATGTTTCCGGTTCCTGAAGCCTCGAGGCCTGCAGTTGAGATCTGCTCGCTGAGGTTCGTTGCCGGGATGATGTTCTCCGCCATGGTGACCCTGTAGTTAGGCATGAAGAAGACCTTCAGGACCTTGTTGACCTGTGGGTCTGCGTTGATCATTGCAGCCACGGAGTTGATGAACTTGATGGAGAGCTTGGCGTTGACGTAGCCAGGCGCGCTCTTTCCACCGAAGAGGAAGGTCGTTGGAGGGAAGGATGCCCTGTAGGCCTCGTCGTTCTTCAGTCTCAGGTAGATCATGACGATGTTGAAGGCGTTCAGGAGCTGTCTCTTGTACTCGTGGATTCTCTTGACCTGGACATCGAAGATTGTGTTCGGATCCAGGATGATTCCACAGTCCCTCCTCAGGAACTTCTCTGCACGGACCTTGTTTGCGGCCTTGATCTTGGCGAACTTCTGGGCAAAGGCCCTGTCGTCTGCATAGAGTCTGAGGTTGGAGAGCTTCTCGGCGTTGGTGATCCACTCGTCGCCGATTGTCTCTGTGATAAGGGAGGCAAGATCCGGGTTGGCTGAGAGCAGCCAGCGTCTTGGAGTGATTCCGTTTGTCTTGTTCTGGAACTTCTCTGGGTAGATCTTGTTGAACTCTGGGAACATGGAGTTCTTCAGAAGCTCTGTGTGCAGGGCTGCGACGCCGTTGACCGCATGGCTTCCGATGATTGCAAGGTTCGCCATCCTGACGTTCTTGGGATTTGTCTCCTCGATGATGCTGACTTTGGAGATTGCGTTTCCGTCCATCGGAAAGAAGGCTGCCGCCCTCGGGATGAAGCGTGCGTTGATCTCGAAGATGATCTGCATGTGTCTTGGAAGAAGCTGCTGCATCATTGGAACAGGCCACTTCTCGAGTGCCTCAGGCATCAGGGTGTGGTTCGTGTAACCCATGCACTGGCGTGTGATGTCCCAGGCCTTGTCCCAGTCCAGACCTTCCTGGTCGACCAGGATTCTCATCAGCTCTGCAACCGCGATTGAAGGATGGGTGTCGTTCATCTGGATTGCGGCGTACTTCGGGAGCTCGTTGATGTTGTTGCTGATGCTCTTGAATCTTCTCATGATGTCTGCAAGGGAGCAAGCCACGAAGAAGTACTGCTGCTTCAGTCTGAGGACCTTTCCAAGGTACTGGGTGTCGTTGGGGTAGAGGACCTGTGAGATGTTCTCCGCTGAGACCTTCTCGCGAACCGCCTTGGTGTAGTCGCCTTCGTTGAACTCTGCGAAGCTGAAGTCCTCGATGGCCTTTGCGCTCCAGAGTCTGAGAGTGTTGATGGTCTTTCCGCCGTAACCGACTATCGGTGTGTCGTAGGCCATTCCCTCGATCTTCTCGGTGTCGACCCACTTGTAGTTGTCGCGTCCGTTCTCATGGATCATCTCGACCCTTCCGCCGAAGTTGACTGTGTATCTGAGGTCCGGTCTTGCAATCTCCCATGGGTTTCCGTCTCTGAGCCAGTTGTCCGGCTGCTCGAACTGGTAGCCGTCCTTGATCTGCTGGCGGAAGATTCCGTAGTTGTATCTGATTCCGTAGCCGAAGGAAGGGATGTCCAGAGTTGCCATCGAGTCGAGGAAACAAGCGGCGAGTCTTCCGAGACCTCCGTTTCCGAGTCCTGCATCCGGCTCAACGTCTGCAATCTCCTCGTACTTGTATCCAAGGTCCTTCAGAGCCTCTGCGACCTCATCGTTCAGGCCCATGTTGGTGATGTTGTTGGTCATTGCCCTTCCCATGAGGAACTCAAGGGAGAGGTAGTAGACGCGCTTTGCCTTTGCTGCCCTCTGTGTCTTTCTGGAGACGTCCCACTGGTGGATGATCCTGTCTCTGATCGAATAGGCAAGGGCGTTGTAGCGGCCCTGCATGGTTGTGTGGAAGACATCTGCGTCCTGTGTGTATTTCAGGTGTTCTGCGAAATCGCGCTCGATTGCGCTTGCGGTATGGGAGATTCTTGTGTTCTCCTGCTTCTCGGTCTTTTTGGTGGCCATTCTAGTTCCTGTTTTTTGAAAAAATTGGCACTGCGTTTATTCTAAAAATTAAAAGAACTTACCAATGCCGTGAGTGAGTATATCAAAAAAAAGAAATAAGTTGCAATTGTTATTGCGGCCCTTTTATTTAGTTTTACTATATATTACTATATATGTAATTGACTTGCTCTGCTGCAGGGGGTAGATTGAATCCGATGAAGAAAGTATACATTACAGGCCATAGAAACCCGGACATAGACAGCGTCTGCTCAGCCTATGCCTATGCCCAGCTGAAGAAGATCCTGGATCCGTCCAGCGAATACATACCCGTCAGATGCGGACATCTGTCAGACAGCGTCAAGAAGCAGCTCTCCTACATAGGCTTCGAGCCGCAGCCCTACATGAGGGATGTGCATCCGAAGGTGTCGGACATAATGCTCAAGCCGGACATCGTGCTTGATGCGGACTCTCCGATCTACAACCTGGTCAACGTCTACAGCATGAAGCAGCCGTCTGTCATCCCTGTGACGGAGAAGGGGCAATTCTACGGGCTTCTCAGCGTAGACGACATAACAGCATGGTTTCTGAAGGACAACGCCGCAACGGTCCCGGTCTATGACTTCTCGATAAAGAACATCGCATCGGTGATTCCAGGAAGGGTTCTTAAGAAGAGCTCCTTTGACTCCTTCAGGGCCAATCTTATTGCAGGTGCAGCCGACATAGAGAACTTCAAGAACTTCGTCAGGCCGAATCAGCAGAGCATGCTTGTCATGGGTCTCAGAAGGGACCACCTGGAACATGCGATGAAGATGCAGATCCCAGCCATAATCATCACAGCGACGGAATCCGTGGAGGATGTGGACTTCTCGGGCTACAACGGTCTGGTCTACACCACAAAGCTTGGAACCGCGGAGGCCATGAGAAGGCTCAGAATGGCCGAGCCTGTTCGCCGCATAATGGGGAAGCAGGGTGGAAGGCTGCAGATAACAGACCTCTTCGACGATGCGAAGGAGATGCTCGCCTCCTCTTCGCTCCGTGGACTTGCAGTCTTTGACGGTGACAGCTGGGTTGGCTACGTTACAAGGCGCTGCTTTTTGAGCAAGCCACAGTACAATGTCATCCTTGTAGACCATAACGAGGCCTCACAGAGCATCAGAGGCGTTGAAGAATCGAACATTGTTGAGGTTATTGACCATCATAGAGTGGATGCGCCAAAGACAAACACTCCGATTCTCTTCGATGTCGAGCCCCTTGGAAGCACCTGCACGATAGTCCATCAGCTGTTCCTGAGGAACGGCCTTATCCCTGATTCTCTTACTGCAAAGGTCCTGCTTACCGGTGTCATCTGCGACACGCTGGTCCTGAAGTCCCCGACCACAACGGCCATTGACGTGACAAGTGCAGAGCAGCTTGCCTCGATGTGCGGGGTGGAGGACCTCCAGGCCTTCGGGAAGGACCTCTTCAGCAAGAGCGTGTCGCTTTCGACCCGCGATGCCGAGGCTGTGATAAGCTCTGACTTCAAGAACTATACCGAGAACGGCATGAAGATCGGAGTGGGGCAGTGCGAGGTCCCGACCCTCAAGGACCTTGAGGACTACAGGGAGAAATACCTTGGAAAGCTTGCCGAGATGAGCAAGGCCGGAGGCTATGCATGGATTCTACTGATGGTCACCGACGTGCTCCACGGGAACAGCATCCTGCTTACAAGCCCGAGTAAGTTCGAGGGCAAACTCTCCTATGTGCAGATAATGGACCATGTTTTCGACATGCCTGGGGTTCTTTCGAGGAAAAAGCAGCTTCTTCCTGAAATTCTCCATGCCATGGGTTGAAAAACGGGGAAAACAGGCGTTTAATCTTATCAATATAGAAAATGGGAGGCGAAAAGCGGTTTCCTGGTCGATGCATCTTGTAAGTGAAAAAGAAGATAGGTTATTGACAAACTTGATTGCTTTTTGCTAAGTTACATTCTGCACGTTTACGTACTGGTACTATGCCCTTGTAGCTCAGTCGGTAGAGCACCACCATGGTAAGGTGGGGGTCAGCGGTTCAAATCCGCTCGGGGGCTTAAATGGGGCCGGGAATGACGTGAAATGGATATTACAGGCCGTGGGGCCGTAAGGAGATATAGATATGGCAGACAAGAAAAAGAGTCCTGTTGAAAAGATCGCTCTCCAGTGCACAGAGTGCAAGAGAAAGAACTACACAACAGAGAAGAACCGCCGTAACAATCCTAACAAGCTCGAGCTGATGAAGTACTGCCCGTTCGAGAGAAAGCACACACTCCATCGTGAGACAAAGGTAAAATAAGCCGTAAGGTTTAAGAAATAGAGGAATATAGGCCAGTAGCTCCAACGGTTAGAGCACTGGTCTCCAAAACCGGGTGTTGGGGGTTCGAATCCCTCCTGGCCTGTAGAACCTCTGTTTGGGAGATTGAGATGAAGAAGCTTTTCAAATATTTCAAAGAATGCCGTCTGGAGATGAAGAAGGTTGCATGGCCGAACAAGGCTACAATCATCTCTTCAACAAAGATCGTCATCATCACGACCATCATCTTCGCCGTACTTCTTGGTCTTGTTGACTTTGTCCTGCTGAAGTTGGTTTATCTGATTTTCTAAGGAAGGTAACAATGGCAAGAGGCTGGTACACGGTACATACATATTCAGGTTATGAGCAGAAGATCGAGAAACTCATCCGCAGGATGATGGAGACCGATTCCAACTTCGCGTCCGTCTGCCTTGATGTCAAGGTCCCGTTCGAGACCGTCATCGAGAACAAGGATGGAGTGAAGAAGGAAGTCAAGCACAAGGTTCTCCCTGGTTACATTCTCGTCGAGCTCGACATGCCTGAAGACGACTCCTGGAAGGGATATTGCTCCCAGATCAAGAAGATCCAGGGCGTTACCGGGTTCCTCGCCTCATCAAGATCGGCCAAGCCGCTTCCTCTCACCAAGGATGAGATGAACAACATCCTCCAGAAGACTGGTGAGATCAAGGCAGAAAAGGCATTCAGGCCCAAGCAGAGCTTCAACGAGGGCGAGACCGTCAAGGTTACAGATGGTCCGTTCTCCGGATTCTCCGGTGTCATCGAGGAGATCAACAACGAGAAGGGTAGAATCAGAGTCTCAGTCGAGATCTTCGGTCGCCCGACTCCTGTTGAGATCGAATTCTCCCAGGTCGAGAAGATCTGACGGAAGACATCGCCGCCCAGTACCGGATGTTGCTGGTCGGATCTGTGTTACATACGTCCATTTGCATTTGAAAAACTCCTCTCCGGAGATGCGGATGCACTGGTCCTGTTCCACGGGACAGGGCTGCAGAAACGGATTCGGAAAGGTGGGAGCCTGATCGTATGACAGGCGTTAATACCAGCGTGGAAGTCTGAACATTCCGCCAACCCAGGCAAGGCTTCACACGTAAGGAGAGAAATATGGCAAAGAAAAAGGTTACTGCAATAATCAAGTTGCAGTGTCCGGCCCAGAAGGCTACACCAGCCCCACCAATCGGTCCGGCTCTTGGCCCTCATGGTGTAAGCGCACCTCAGTTTGTCCAGCAGTTCAACGAGAAGACAAGACAGTTTGAAGCAGGCTTGACAATCCCAGTAGTCATCACAGTCTATGCTGACAGATCATTCTCTTTCATTCTGAAGACTCCTCCAGCAGCCGTTCTCATCAAGAAGGCTTTGGGTCTTGAGACTGCAAGTGGTGTTCCAAACAAGCAGAAGGTCGGTACTCTCACTCAGGCTCAGCTTGAAGAGATCGCCAAGACCAAGATGCCTGATCTGAACGCAAATGACCTCGAAGCTGCAAAGCGCATCGTCGCTGGAACAGCAAGATCAATGGGCGTGGAGGTAGAGAAATGAAGCACGGCAAGAAGTATCAGGAAGCAATCAAGAAGTACGACAAGGCTAAGGTCTACTCCATTTCTGAAGCTGCCGGACTGGTCAAGGAGCTTTCATTCGCAAAGTTCGATGAGACAGTTGAGCTTCACATCAAGCTTATGCTCAAGAAGAGCCAGAGTGTCAGAGACACGGTAGTTCTCCCAAATCAGTTCTCAGCAGAGAAGAAGATCCTCGTATTCGCAAAGGGCGACAAGGCTCAGGAAGCTTTGGACAACGGCGCAGCATACGTTGGTGATGCAGATCTGATCGAGAAGATTCGTGGTGGATGGATGGACTTCGATGTAGCAGTCGCAACCCCAGACATGATGAAGGACGTTGGTCGTCTCGGTCCTATCCTTGGTAGAAGAGGCCTTATGCCTAACCCAAAGACACAGACCGTCACAATGGACATCAAGGGCGCTCTTGCAGAACTCCGCAAGGGAAGAACCGAGTTCCGTTCAGACAAGACCGGTGTTGTTCACATGGC
>DMOO01000092.1 GCA_003456855.1 Sphaerochaeta sp. | reverse complement strand
AAGCCATGCTTCAAGGAAGACGGCAGCCACGAGATGAAGATGTACCTCCCTATCTCCTTCACGATCGACGAGAGAATCGCCGACGGTGTCTACTTCAACAACTCCATCAAGGTCCTGAAGGCCTACATGATGAGACCGGAGCTGCTTGACAGACCGGCAAAGGAGAGCATAGACATCCGCAAGGTCGAAGAGGAGCTTGGACTCTAACAATTATTCGGAGATTAAGAAATTATGAAATATACACAGGAAGAGCTCAAGGTAGCCCCTTGGCTCAAGAGCTACGGGGATGTGCAGTTCCATCTGGACTATCCCGACTATTCGATAAGCGAGGCTCTGTTCAAGAGCGCCAAGAACTACCCGGACCAGGTCGCACTTACCTTCCAGGGAAAGGACACCACCTACAGGAACCTCATACCACAGGTCCTCCAGGCCGAGAAGGCCTTCAAGGCCATAGGGATCAAGGAAGGTGACGTCGTCACCGTCTGCATGCCGAACGTGCCTCAGACAGTCATCTGCCTTTATGCCATCAACGCAATCGGTGCGATCGCCAGCATGATCCACCCTCTCTCAGCCGTCCATGAGATAGCCTTCTACCTCAAGGAGGCCCAGAGCCGCACAATCATCACCCTGGACCAGTTCTACGGTAAGATCAAGAAGGTCAGAGAGCTCACTGAGCTTGACAACATAATCATCGCAAGAGTCTCTGATGCCCTTGGCCTGGTCAAGTCTACTGCATACAAGCTGATCAAGGAGCGCAAGTTCGAGTCCTTCATGGAGGATGGAACGCTGATCACCTGGAGACATTTCCTTTCAAAGGCAAAACAGTGCGATGTCGATCCTTGCATCAGAAAGAAAGGCTCTGACCATGCTGTCATCCTTTTCTCAGGCGGAACCACAGGCGTCACGAAGGGCATCAAGCTGACGAACCTCAACCTGAACGCCCTTGCAAAGCAGACTGGAGTCATGTGCAACAAACCCATACAGGGAAAGACAATGCTTGCAGCAATGCCTATGTTCCACGGCTTTGGTCTCGGTGTCTGCGTCCACACAATGATGTTCTGGGGTGGAAGAAGCGTCCTGGTCCCACAGGTAAGCATCAAGGGCTACTCCAACCTGCTCAAGACGGCTCAGCCCAACTACATCGCAGGCGTCCCGACCCTCTATGAGGGCATCACCCGCAACAAGGACATGGACAAGGTCGACCTCTCCTGCCTGATGGGAGTCTTCTCCGGCGGAGACAGCCTCTCCATAGAGCTCAAGAAGAAGCTGGACAAGTTCCTCGCAGACCACAACGCCACAGTCCGCGTCCGCGAAGGCTACGGCACCACAGAGTGCGTCACCGCCAGCTGCCTCACCCCTTACAACAAGGAGAAGGAAGGCTCGATAGGACTTCCATACCCGGACACCTACTACACCATCTGCAAGCCCGGCACCACAGAGACGGTCCCGTTCGGCACCGACGGCGAGATCTGCCTCCGCGGCCCCTCGGTCATGCTTGGCTACATCAACCACGAGGAAGAGAACGCGCAGACGCTTCAGAGGCACGCAGACGGCAACATCTGGCTCCACACCGGCGACCTCGGCTACATGGACGACGAAGGCTTCATCTACTTCAAGCAGAGAATCAAGCGCATGATCATCACCAGCGGCTACAACGTCTACCCTTCCCAGATCGAGAACATAATCGATGCCCTCGATGAGGTCCAGATGAGCTGTGTCATCGGCGTCCCGGATCCCTACAAGGTCCAGAAGGTCAAGGCCTTCGTCCAGCTCAGACCCGGCATCAAGGCGGACGATGAGCTCAAGCTCAGGATATTGGACTACTGCAGGGAGAGGATTGCAAAGTACGCCATGCCTTATGACATTGAGTTCAGGGACCAGCTCCCGAAGACCCTGGTCGGCAAGATAGCCTACACTGTGCTTGAGAAGGAAGAGGAGGAGAAGCTCAAAGCCCAGGGACAAGCCTGAGGCTGTAGTTCGGACAGTGGAAGTACCACTTCCCGTCCACCTTTCCGTATTTCATATTGAATTCTGATTTGAAGGGGATCTCCTTGCGGAACAGCATCGAGATCTCCTTTATTTTACCCTCAAAGGAATTATCCTCCTCCCAGAGCCTGTCCAAGGCAAGACTTAGGTATGAGGCGTTGTTGAGATGACCGTTGATGTCAACAAGTGAATACTGGGCCTTGCATTCCATGCTGGAGGGAAGTTCAGGTATGTTGAAGCTCATCATCGGAGCTATGTCTGTTGTAAGGTCCCTTCCGTTTATGTAGATGCCTTCCTCGCTCGGGTCGATCATCTGCCTTGTGTTTCTGTCCAGAAGACCCCACATGGCCTTGACCCTCACAAGCACATTGCCTTCGGAGTCACGGACGACCATGTTCCTCGGGAAGAAGAAATGAAGGGTTTCGCCTGGGGTGCACTCAATGGTTATATCCTCGTCATACTCAGGAAGTCGGTCAATCAGGATGCGCTCGGAAAGCACAACCCAGAGAAAGCCCCTGTCCAGAGTCATATGCCGACCCATCCCAAGCTCCTCCGTATGGGCTATGCAGCACTCCTGGAACAGCCTCATAAGCTCGGTGAGCTTGAGTCTACGGTATAGGTCAACATGCTCCGCCTTAAGAGTCAACTTCTTGGTGTAGCAGGAGATATCCATTATTTGTTCAAAGCCTTATAGACCTCATCCACGGTATCACCGAAGGTGAGCATCTTCTCCCATTTGCGGTGTGGGATCTTTATATCGAAGGCAGCCTCGATCTTGCACATTACATAGACGAAGGTCATTGAATCCATGCCAATCTCTGTGTTGATCCTTGTATCATCCTTGAGCTCGACGTTCTCGAAGTCCGGAAGATTTGTCCTGACAATCTCACTTATCTTTGAAGCAACCTCTTCTCTAGTCACAATGCACTCCAAAATGTTTTTCTAAACAAACTATCATCCATTAATCGAAAGATTGCAAGCCATTTCAACCAACAATGCCCTGAAGGTCATAGCGTTTGACCTTCCCGGTCATGGTCCTCGGAAGACTCTCCTGAACGTAGACTATCCTCTCTATCTGATGAGACCTGGCAACTGTGGCGTTGAAGACGTCAACCATCTTCTGGACGCTGTTCTCGCAGCGGATGACAAGCACCACCTCGTCCCTCTTGCCCTGCACAACGGCGAAGTCAACGCCTTCACCAAGGATCTCACCCAACCTCATTTCATACTCAGGGAGGAATATCTTGCTTCCGTCGGAGAAGACCATTATGTCCTTCTTCCTTCCTGTTATGTAGAGAATGTCACCCTCGACCCTTCCGATGTCCCCTGTATGGAGAACATTGCCCTTCAGAACCCTCTCTGTGGCCTCAGGCTCGTCGTAATAGCATTTCATCAAGGTCGTGTCACACTGGACAAGTATCTCGCCATCCTCGGCGATGCTGATGCTGTAGTCGGGACAGATGCTCATGGCACGAGGTTCATCACCGATTGAAAGGGCAATGCCGGAGCTGGATTCCGTAAGTCCGTAGCCATAACTGACACGGATGCCCATGTCCTTGATCATTCCAAGCGTCCAGTCATCGCAGACACCGGCACCGATCAGCACCAGCTTCAGCTCTGGATTGAACAGTTTCTTCGCTGCAAGGAACCTGGCCATCTGGGGAACAAGACTTGCAACAGTAGGCTTGTAGGTCCTGAAGTCCATGAAGAAGGTTCTCAGCCCTCCTCCAAGGCAGACTGTGCAGCCAAAGGATAGTGGCCACAGCAGTGAGCAGACAAGCCCGAAGACGTGGGACAGAGGAAGGACGCTCAGCATCACATCGGTGGCTGAAAGAGGAAGTCTTGAACCTCCATTGAAGGCTGAAGCACAGAGATTTGATTCTGTAAGGACTACGGCTCTGGCAGATTCCGTTGTGCCGCTGGTGAACAGAAGTATGTCTGTATCGGTTGTGTGGAAGTCCTTCTCCAGATAGGGATCAAGCTCTGCGGCCCTCTCGGCATCTCCATACAACACAGAGACATGGGTCTTTATTATCTGCCTTTTAAGAACCTCTTCGTCATCATCGGCATTCAGGATGACAAGCTGTCTCTTCCCCGCCATTGCGAAGAATGCTGTTATGGTTTCTATATCATTGGACAGAAAGAGTCCGACAACATCGCCCTCAGGTGGATTGAAGGACCTTACATCATCAAGGAACTGGCCGTAGGTCTTCTCAATCCCCTTGTATCTGAATGCAACAAAACCAAGATCCTGGCTCCCAACCATATCGATCAATGAACTGTATTTCCTCATCACTACTCCTCTTTTTACGATTATAGGGTCCAACGACATCAAAGTCATCAAAAATTGGCAAATTAGTTTGTATCTGAAAATAAAGTATAGTAAACTGATATACGATAGAATACATGGATTCACAACTGTTGTGAACTAAAAGGAGTTTTGTAATGGATAAGCAGACTAGAATCGCTATCATCGGTGGTGGCCCAGCCGGACTTGGTGCAGCAATGTATCTCGAGCAGAAGGGCTATGAGAACTATGTCGTCTACGAGAAGACAGACCACGTTGGTGGAAAGTGCCATTCACCAAAGAATGATGGAAAGCGCTATGAGATGGGAGCAATCATGGGAGTCCCTTCCTACTACGCAGTCCATGACATCGAGCAGTTCGCCGGAATCACACATGATGGCCCTAAGCTCCATAGAACATACAGACTGCCTGATGGCAGCGTCGACACAAGATTCGACAAGAAGCTCTTCAACCTCCCTCACCTTCTCAAGCTGAAGAAGCAGATCAAGAAGTTCGGTGAGATCCTTGAGACAAAGTACAAGGGCTACGACATCTGCGGTCACCGTGGAGTCTCAGAGGGACGCTACGAAGGCTTCGCAGTCACACCAGGCAGAGAGCCGGTCAGCGGAACGAACCCTAACCTGAAGGACCTTTCAATGCCGTTCAAGAAGTTCGTCGAGATGAACGGAGTCCCTCTCGTACAGGAGATCTGGGTCCAGCCGTTCACATCCTTCGGATACGGCTATTTCGATGAGATCCCTGCAGCATACGTCCTGAAGTACCTGGACTTCCAGACAATGATGAACTTCGTCAACGTCAACCTCTGGACATGGAAGGAAGG
>DMOO01000179.1 GCA_003456855.1 Sphaerochaeta sp. | reverse complement strand
GATTGCGATGTCGGCGTCGAGGGAGAGAATTGCCTCGAGGTTAGGCTCCCAGAGAGTTCCGATGCTGGTGATGGCGAGTGCCTCTTCCGGGTAGTTGCAGTAGTCTGTTCTGCCCACAAGCTGGTCACCGCTGCCAAGAGCATAGATGATCTCCGTGACATTAGGTGCGAGAGAGACGATCCTGAGGTCGTCCTCATTGGATGACACCTCTGTGACAGACTGTGCAAACACTGATGCTGCAAGCAGTAAGACAAAGAGGATTGCAAGGGTCTTCTTCATGATACCCCTCCAAAATAATGATGTAGGGGTCTTGTACTGCACCCCAAGTCCATACTCCGTGGACTAGCCGTAATGGCCTACAGGATACGGATTTTTGGTCTATAAGAGCAAAATATCCGTCTTCCAGAAAGTCTCCTGGCTCGAAGGACTTCGGACACGTCTTCCCGGATTGTGCCGTCTGCTTTGCTTTCGACAGTCTCCAGTGACTTTCGGCGGCAGGCCTTTTGGGCTTTGCCGCAGGTGTCCGCACACCTTCCTACAGTGGCGGGACCACACCGGCTTTTGACCGGTTTCCTCTGAGCACTGCCTACGGCAGCACCTTGTCTGGAAGCCAATGAAATCTTAGAATCCGTCTGCCTTGATGTCAAGGCACAACTTACGTTATCATTTGGTCATGCAGACAGTTGATATTTTCACCGATGGCGGTTGCTCCGGCAATCCGGGACCAGGCGGTTGGGCATATGTGACCCTTTCAGAGGGCAAGATGATCTCATACTCCAGTGGAGGTGAGGCCCAGACCACAAACAACAGGATGGAGCTTACAGCGGTAATCCATGCAATCGAGGATGCCTCTCTTCTTGGTGTGGAGTCCATTTCGATCTCCACTGACAGCCAGTATGTAAAGAACGGCATCACAACCTGGATCTACAACTGGAAGAAGAACGGTTGGAGAACAGCATCCAAGGACCCTGTGAAGAACAAGGAGCTCTGGGAAGAGCTTGATAAACTCAATGCTTCCATGAAGATCCGCTGGAACTGGGTCAAGGGCCATGCCGGGATCAAGTACAATGAGATGTGTGATTCCTTAGTACGCAAAGAGATGGAGAAGTTCACGGGATGAGTGAAATCAATACTAAAGACAAAGGTGCAAAGAAGACTTCTCTTTGGACATTGTTCATCACGTTCGCAAAGGTCGGATTGATGACATTCGGAGGCGGCTATGCCATGCTGCCTATCCTGGAGAGAGAGGTTGTCACCAACCACAAGTGGGCCACATCCGAGCAGATGCTGGACTACTATGCAATAGGTCAGTGCACACCTGGAATCATCGCGGTCAACGTATCGACCTTTGTCGGATACTCGGAAAGAGGCTGGATAGGTGCAATCTGCGCAACACTTGGAATAGTGTTCCCATCATTGGTGATCATCACCTTGCTTGCATCGGTTCACAAGATGTTCCAGGACAACGTCTATGTGCAGAAGGCCTTTGCAGGAATCAGGGTCGCCGTCTGTGCCTTGATGGTGGCCGCAGTAATCAAGCTCACAAAGAAGGCTGTCTCGAACATCGCAACCGGAATCAGTGCTGTTGCATCGCTTCTGTTGCAGATATTCCTTGGTGTCTCTCCTATTCTGATTGTTCTGAGCGCAGCTGCATTTGGAATTATAATGTATTTCGCCACAAGGAATAAGACTGACGAATCCAAGAAAGAGGAGGGTAAGGCATGATCTATCTTCAGCTTTTCTGGGAGTTCTTCAAGACCGGTCTGTTCGCAATCGGCGGCGGAATGGCGACTGTTCCTTTCCTCTTCGACATCTCGGCAAGAACAGGTTGGTTCACAACATCTGAGCTTGCCAACATGATCGCAATCTCTGAATCCACTCCTGGTCCTATCGGAATCAACATGGCCACCTATGTTGGATTCGAGACAGTAGGCATCCTTGGTGGAGTTGTGGCGACACTGGGCATCATGGCTCCGTCTGTTATCATCAGCATAATAATCGTCAAGGTTCTGATGCATTTCATGGACAAGCCTGTCGTAGGCGTTGTGTTCAAGCACATAAGACCAGCTGTCATCGGCCTTATCCTGTTTGCCTTCTGGCAGCTGGCAAAGCTGACTTTCATTGGAGTTGACAATGCAATCCAGTGGCTTCCGCTAATTGCCTTCCTGGTTCTGTTGGCATTGATGCTTTCTTTCAAGAAAGTGCATCCGATTCTTTGGATAGCAGTTGGTGCCGTATTCGGGATAATTGCTTTGTGATTAATTAGTTATTTTTTGTTACCGGTTCTTTTGGGAGCCGGTTTTTTATTTGTCCAGTTGTTTGTAGATACTCTCCCAGGCCTGTGGGTTGAGCTGATAGAGGTATTTGACCGTCTCCTTGTCCTTGTAGCCCTGGTTCCAGAGAATAAGCGCCTGCTTATAGGCCTCGTCTTCATCGCCATAGGTAATAAGGAGATCGATGTAGTCGTTTCTGATTGCTCTGTCGTAGGGATTGAGGTCCAGAAGCTCCAGGTAGACTGCAATGGCTGGCTGTCTGTCATCAATGGCCTTGAGATATTCGGCCTGAGCCGTCTTGAAGGATATGATGTAAGGGTAGGAGAGGAATGCGGTCCCGCAGAGGTCTGCAGCTCCGGAGTAGTCTCCCATGTAGGAGAGGACTATGGACTTGTTGTAGTAGAGTCTGTAGTCGTCAGCCTGGAGCAGGGCCTTGTCGTAGACCTCAAGGGCCGTCTTGTATTCGCCCTTGTCCACGTAGGCCTCTGCCAGGTCTATTGAGGTTCTCACAATCTCGTCGTGCTCGGTTCCTTCGGTTGTTCTGCAGGAACACAGAACCATAGTCACGACGAGAATTGCAATGAGTATTCTTATGATGGATCTTCTGCGGCTATCAACCAAGAACCGTCTCCTCGATCTTCTTGACCTGAGCTCTGTAGAGATTGGTGATGTTTGCACCGTAGTCTGCAATGAGCTGGATCATGTTTCTAGGATTTCCAGGAAGGTCCATTCCGTTGAGTCTGTCACCGGCATCTCCAAGTCCTGGAAGGATATAGGCAGCATCGTTGAGAACAGGGTCCATCCACAGTGTGTAGACTTCGCACTCAGGGACTGCACGGACGATCCTAAGGGCTCCCTTGAGGGCTGAGATGACGTTGATGAACTTGATGCTCTTTGGTCTTACGCCATTGTCCTTCAGGTAGTTGAGAATTGTTATGAGAGAACCACCGGTAGCGTTCATAGGATCGGCGAATATGAGATCCTTGCCGTCAAGCTCCTTGAAATCGAAGAAGGACTTGTCCAGATCGAGGACATAGGCCATGTTGTTCTCCTTCTTGCTCTCGTCTCTCTTGATCTTGAAGAGTGCGAATGGAGTGATGTAGCCGTCTGAACTGTAGTCCTGGATCTCCTTGCTGATGATCATGCTTGGGAGCAGGGCACCACGGAGCATGACGCACATGACTGCATCCTTGGTGATGCTGTCTACATCAGGGATTCTATGGACTGCATAGTTGCGGCACGGGTTGGTGACAGGTGTCTTTGTGATGATAGATCTCTTTCTTGGAAGTGCTTTGTCTGCAAAGACATGTGTGAAGAGCAGCTCATATGCTCTCTGGATGTAGTAGAGGAACTCCTCATGGCCTGTCTTTGGGTCTCTGAGCTTTGCGATGAGGCGGCTGGCCTCGGCGTGCTGCTCTGTCGGTGACTCGAAGCAGTAGACGTGGACCCTTGGCTCCTCAGCCATGACATCCTCGAGATACTTGCCGATCTCTGCGGAGGACTCGACAAGCTTCTCCTGGGCGGTCTCGATTGCCTTGAGATCTGAGGTTGCCTCGATCTTTGCACAGGCGTCAAGGCTCTTCTCATAGAGGTCCTTCACATGGGCGATCTTCTCTTTATCTGAATCCTGAAGAAAACCATCAAGGTCTGTAGCTGTGATTGTAACTTTTCTTCCGTCAATATTCATTTTTTCCTCCAAAAGGCGAGGTCGGCATATTAAAACTGATTTTTTCCCGTTTTTGCAGGCCCCAAAACACCTTTTAGAATGATAATGCACGTAGATGATTTGCACAATAACTAATTTTTATGCTAGTATATCTTCGAAGGGTTACGGCCCTACATATAGCGTCTTATCATTTTTTGTTGGCATGGTGGGCGCATTCGGAGGTACACTGATGAGAATGGTATTTTTGGGCCCTCCTGGAGCCGGAAAAGGAACAATCGCCGCTATGGCAAAGGATTACTACGGGATTCCACATATCTCCACTGGTGATCTGTTCAGAAGCAACATCAAGAACGAGACGGAGCTTGGTCTTCAGGTAAAGTCAATTCTTGCATCCGGAGGACTGGTCCCTGATTCAGTTACCATCGAGATGGTCCGCAACCGCCTTGCAGAGCCTGATTGCAAGAAAGGCTTCATCCTTGACGGTTTCCCACGCACAATCCCACAGGCAGATGCTCTTGCAGAGATGACAGAGCTTGATGCTGTAGTTGATTTCCAGATTTCAAAGGAAGAGGTCGTGAAGCGCCTTTCAGGTAGAAGAATGTGCCCGTCAACCGGCAGGATCTACCATGTCATCTTCAACCCACCTAAGGTTGAGGGCAAGGATGATGAGACAGGCGAGGATCTCATCCAGAGACCAGATGACAGAGAGGAGGCCATTGTTCACCGCCTTGAGGTCTACACAGAGCAGACAGAGCCTCTGATCAACTACTATAAGGCCAAGGGCCTGATCAAGGCTGTTGACGCATCCGTCAAGCCATCAGATGTCTTCGATCTCATGAAGAAGGCACTAGCTTAAGAATTTATTTCCTCATCTTCATTTTCGCCAGTCAGTTAGGGCAAAGACAACTGACTGGCGTTTTCTTTATTCAAGGAATTCTTTAATCATCAGTTCTATCATCTTTGTTGTAAGGGGTTTACTTGAACATTCGTATGTCAGAATCAGATTCTTTCCCTGAATGATTCCAGCGTCAGCATAGTCCTCAAGCTTCTGGATGTTATCAGTACAGTAATCCTCATCTCCTAGTTTCCCCAGATGCTCCCAATAGATTATCTGTCTTGTTCTCTTGTTCAATATTGTGAAGTCAGGGTAGTAGATTATTCCCATATCAGGATCCAATACCAACTGTTCCTCGTAGCGATAAGGTATACCTTTCTTCTCAAGTATATTGGCAATCATAAATTCACTCTTGGATCTGACAACTGTTCTTTCATTGACCTTGTATTTATGGTACTCAGTCCTCTTTGCCTGAATGAATTCCTGCGCGGACCAAAGCATTGCAAAGCCTTCATCGGTAAATGTATCAGGTGTGACGTATTTCCTTATGTTTTCTGGGAGGGCAGGGTGAACTGACTCGATGCCAGTATTTGAAAATGCTGCTATACGCTTCAAGAATCTCTGTAATACTTCAATTTCCATGTTTGCGGCGGAAAGCAGTTTCTCCTTGTAGTATTTGTTGGCAAGCTTCTTAATATCCTCCTCTCTATCCAGTCCTAGATAAATCCTTCTTCTCTTTTCAGTGTTAACGGCATAGTATCTGTCCTTATTCCTTATGGACGAGACAACAAGATGATAGGAACTTGCTTTGGACATGTATTTCTCAAGTCTTTCCTGCAGCTGCTTGATCTTATCGAGTCGAGTATTGATTATGGCAACCAAGTTTTCTTCAGGCACATTATAAATGTAATCATTTTGTTGGAAAAAAGGCAAATTATTTCTTTTTCTGACAAAGAATAGAAAAGTGTGAGCTAAATTGTGTGGTTGTTTAAGTTTCTATGGGTTTGCTGATTGCTGAAAAATGAAAGGCAGTTTTATTTGTTCATAGCTGTCAATCCCTAATTCTCAACTATTTTCCCAACACCTTGGTTTAGGTTTCCAATAGTGGGGTTTGACGCAAAAACACCCAATCCTCAAAGAGAGGATTGATTTGAGAGTTCTTTGACATTAGACTTGACTCTGTAGAGGGAACTACAAAGTCAAGCGGCCATCACTTCAGACACTCGCCAAAGCTACTGGAGTCGATGGCTGTCATCTTGTAGTTCCGCAGTTTTCTCTTCAGATATGAGAAATCCCCGAGCCCATTGTAGAGTTCACCTTTCTTCAGCAGGGTCCATCCGATTGTCAGCATGTCATTGGCAACTTTCACGGCAATCTTCTGCCCCTTCTTGCCGGAGGCCTTGAGTTCCTTCCATCTCTGTCTGAACCGGCAGTCAAATGATAGTTTTGTCACTGACCATGCAGCTTGGACGATATTTCTTCTGACAGGCATGCAACCGTAGTGGTTTACCCCATAGATGACTTCCTTGATTCCGGACTGATCGATTCTGGGTACAAGCCCCACATAGTTACGCAGCTGATCCGGAGTAGAGAACCTCTTTCCGTCACCGATGTAGGCCACACAGGCAAGGGCTGTCAGTGGACCGACTCCGGGAATCGACATCCAGATCAGGCTTTCCTTCGGCCTGGAAAGCAACGCACGTCTGACCATATCCTCATAGCAGTCTGCCGAGAGTTCTATGTTGTCGATGTCCTGGAGCATCAGTCTTGCCTGCATTCCCCTCAGGTCATCCTGGCTGAAATAATGATCCACAAGATCATGCCTTCTGTCGGAATCTCCCAGGTCACTCTTCTTCAGAAATGAGATCCCGTTCAGGTTGAAGAAGGCATGAAGCTGATTGATTGCCCTTGTTCGCTCCTGCTTGGTGCTGATGTGGCTGTTGATCAGGCTTCTCAGCGATGTCTCCTCGTAAGTGGGAACCGGAATCAGGCACCAGTTGGAAGGATTGGTGTCCCTGATGTACTTGGCGATCTTGATGCAGTCCTGCTTGTCCGTCTTGCAGGCTGACTCGAATATGATGTGCAGCTTGCACGGATTGAGCACGAAGATCTCGGCCTCCGTGTTCTCCATCAGGTATCTTGCCAGGAAGGAAGTGGAGGATCCTCCTTCCATTGCCACATAGTCGCCTTTGCGTAGCCGTGATGCAAGATGGTGCCTTCCATCGTCCGTCATCTTCTCATCGAAGATGTTCTGTTTCTCGAAGCCGCTGTCCTCATCAAGCCTGCAGGCCTTCAGCGTCTTCTTGGACAGATCGAGGCCGAAGATCCTCTTCGCCTCGAATCTCAATGGTCTGTTCTCCATGTCCAGACCTCCTTGGTGTTTGTTCGGCTGCGGAAGACTTTCTACATCAATGTGGCCCGACGAGCCCATTCACTTTTATTATCGGAGTATGGCACCGGCGGCAGGATGCCGCACGGAAGCCATCTCCACCGTAGGTATTCGATGACCGGCTGGAATGATTTTTTTCATAGAGGTACAACCACAATGGTGTCCATCACTAAAGCTGCCTTACCCTGTCACCGGCTTCCAACATCCGTCAATGTCAGAATAGCATCGTCTTCCTAAGCTATGGACATCCTACTTTTTCAGGAAAAAATCTTCCCAAAAACTGCTAAAGCAGTCATTACAGAAAAAAATCTTCTGAAAAACTGCCTTTTCAGAAAGGGGAGCCATCTCAGACTTGAAATCAAGCACGCAAATGCAATAAAAAAGAGGGCCTCCCGAAGGAAGCCCCCTGATGTGCAATGATTAGAGCAATCAATATGCTGCGTTGAGCCACTCGATTCCATCGATGTTTCCAACGAAGTATGGAGCACTCTGTGTCTCTGACTCATGGAAGTATCCATCGTATGTTGCGTTGCCCTGGACTGCAGCGAAGCTGTCATACATTGTCTCGTTTGTTCCCTCAGCACCCTTGACTGTGAATGTTGAAAGATCGAAGACATGGAGTGTGCCAGCGTGGAAGGCTGCGATAGCCTTGTCCATTGCCTCCTGTGTGCCAGGAGCTGCGATGGCTGTGTTGAGGTCTGTGACCTTGACATCGCCCTCTGCGAACGTTCCTGTCCAGTCTGAAGGATTCTCTACGCCATCAATGTAGTTCTTGATGAATGTGTAGAAGTATCTTGTCCAGTCAATTCTTGAAGAGAGAAGTGATGCATTAGGAGCAACCTTTGTCATGTCTGTGTTGTAACCGACATGGTAAACACCGGCCTTCTGAGCTGCGAGAGCAGGGGAGGTTGTATCAGAATGCTGTGAGATGAGCTTACATCCAGCATCGATGAGAGCATTGGCTGCTGCTTCCTCGAGAGTTGCATCGCCCCATGTTCCGACAAAGTAGACCTTCATTGTGACGCTCGGGCAGACACTTCTTGCGCCAAGATAGAATCCTGACATACCGGAGATGACCTCTGCGAAGGAGAATGCTCCGACATAACCCATGACAGCCTCATCAGCCTTGATCTTGCCTTCATCGATCTCCTGCTGAAGCTTCATACCAGCTGCGATACCGGCAACATATCTTGCCTCGTAGATGGCTGCGAATGCATTGTAGGTGTTTGGATTTGTATCAACCTGTCCACCGCAGTTTGTCATACCGACGAACTTGACATCTGGATACTCTGCAGCAGCCTCGAGCATGTATGGCTCGAATCCGTAGCTGTTGTTGAAGATGATCTCACATCCTTCCTCAGCGAGCTCGATGTTGTTGTCCTTGCAGATTGCTGACTCAGTTGTGTTCTTCTTTGTGAGAAGCTCAACATTGTAGCCTTCAGCCTTGAGCTGTTCGAGAGCAGCGTTCATTCCATTGGTGAAGTTCCAAGTGTAGCCCTGGTCTGACTCATCATTGATGACAACAAAACCAATCTTTGTGACTTTTTCCTCACTTGCTGCAGCCTCAGGTGCGCCACTGGCGAACACAGCTGTCATGGTGAGAAGAGCAATCAAAAGAACCACTGTAAGTTTTTTCATACATACTCCTTTGTGGGTATCCCACATTTTTGAATATCAATCTCGGCCTTAGCCTCAATTTTCATATTATCACGTTCCTGCCAAATGGCAAGAAAATTTGTTGCAGTTTGTTGCCAAGCAAGCAATAACCACTTTAATTATAGCACATTTAGCGTTCTTCTCTGAAGTAGTTCAGACCCAAAGATGCAGGTGGCTGCTTGTCTTTTATGTTCCTCATGCTGGTAATGACAAGGACAATGACGGTTACAACGTACGGCAGGATCTTGTAGAGCTCGATCGGAAAGCCCTTGATGATGATTCTGAGGTACATGATCATCAGGGCACCGAAGAGGACTGAACTCCAGGTGGACTTGAGAGGTCTCCATGTGCAGAAGATAACGAGTGCTACTGCAAGCCAACCTGTTCCGGCGAGGGATGCCTCGATCCAGACACATCCTGCTGTGGTCATTGTGTAGACCATACCACCGATGGCTGAGATGCCACCTCCGACGATCGTTGCAAGGTACTTGTACTTTGTGATGTCGATACCGGCTGCATCTGCTGTGACCGGGGACTCACCTACGGCTCTGAGATAGAGACCTGTCTTTGTCTTGGTCAGGAAGAGATGCATCAGGATGGCAACGATGATCGCAAGGTAGAAGAACTCGTTCTGGT
>DMOO01000079.1 GCA_003456855.1 Sphaerochaeta sp. | reverse complement strand
ACTTCTTCCTGGTCGGTCAGGGTCGTGACCGAGATCACATGCTCGTCCATGATCTCCGAGACCAGCGTCTCGTCATTCTCCGTCAGCAGAAGGTCCTTGACGGAAACCGTCCCGAGAAGCTTTCTGCCCTCAGTGACATAACAGGTGTAGATTGTCTCCTTGTCCACTCCGGTTTTCCGGATCCGGCTGATCGCCTCCGGAACCGTCATGCCGGGGCGTAAGGAGACATACTCCGTGGTCATGATGGATCCTGCGGAATTCTCCGGATAGCGCAGGATCTCGTTGATCTCCCGGCGCATCTGCGGATCCGCCTGTGCAAGGATCCGCTTAACCACATTGGCCGGCATCTCCTCCACCAGATCCGCTGCATCATCTGTGAACAGGTCGTTCAGGATCAACTTGAGCTCTGAATCTGTGAAGGCGCGGATCAGGGTCTCCTGTGTGTCCCTGTCCAGCTCCGAGAACACATCTCCAGCCATATCCCTGGGGAGAAGACGGAACAGTACTGTGACTGTCTTCTCGTCCAGCCCGTTGAACAGGACTGCAAGATCGAAGGGGTTCATTGTGAGGATCACATCCTTGATTGATTGAAAGCGCTTTGCCTCTGCAAGCGTTCTCAAGGTGTCCGTTAACAGTGTTTTCTGTGCCATAGGCATTGCTGTCAAAAAGCGAAGTCGGGGATAATGAGAAAAAGACAGAGCTTGGATGACCCTAATTGGCATTCCGGAGGAGAATGCATTCAGGAACAGAGCCAGGGTCTGTGGATTTACTGCAATTACTGCCAGCTTCCATGACATTTCCTCCAAGAACAAAAGATGATGGAACACAGGTTCCGGCGTTAGATTAGCCTCTGTTTCAGCCGATGTCAACAAAAAAGAAATATCGTAGCATTCGATTTGTGTTGCCCCTGAACAGGGTGGGGGCGAGACCATTGAAGGAGGACATAACAAATGAAACTGACAGAGACCAAAGCAGACAGTTTCAATGAGGTCATGAAGCTCTCAGGACCGTCACGTTGATATCTCTTCTCTTCTGGGCTCTGTCCTATAGCAGAAGCGGGAATGTTGCTGACAGCATAATCTACAAGATCGGAACGTTCATAGAGCCAGTGACCCGCATCTTCGGTCTTGGATGGAGGACTTTCCTTGGATTCCCCAGTTCAGCCTTTGCAAAGGAAGCCGTCCTTGGAGTACTGAATGCACTCTTCGTTGGAAGTGGAACCGTCCTGGATGCGACATTCCGTTCGGCCTTCTCCGTAGCGACCGACAATGCTGTTCTTGGTCAGGCAATGACGGCTCTGGTCAGTCCTGCAGAGGCTCTGGCCTTCATGTGTGCATGCACATTCAACATCCCATGCGTCATGGCTCTATCCACGACATACAGGGAATCGCACTCGCTGAAGTGGACGGCCAAGATAGCAGGCTTCTATGTGGCAAGTGCATTGCTTCTGTCTTTTGTCGTCTATCACATGGCGGTTCTGTTCATTTGATCCATAGCCTTTCGTGCCAGGGACTGTTGCAAGGCTGCTCAGTTCCTGGCAAGAGGAGAAAGGGCTGATGCCCTGGAAAGGAAGGGACTTGTCATCGAACCCATTTTCTCTCCTGGCAGAAAGACCTCTAGGAATCCAATCATCCGCAATCTGGAAAGGGATGACATCTATGATGTGATTTTCGTGGTCATCAGACCTTCTGAATTCGAGGAAAGTCCCCAGAAAACCCCACTTGCCTAACAATCCAGTGACAATTCATGGCGCTGGTGTTATGTTTTCCTCAGTTGAAAGTCGGGAGGGAAACAATGATTGACAACAGGACATTCGGATCTTTCATCAGGGAGAAGCGTATCGAGAAGGGTCTGAGACAGAGGGAACTGGCTGACATTCTATATGTGTCAGAATCTGCGATATCGAAATGGGAGACCGGCAAGAGCTATCCGGACATAACCATGATACCCAGCATCTGCAAGGCCCTTGATGTGTCTGAGAAGGAGCTTATAGAAGGTGCGAACGACACAGAGTCCAGGGTCATGAAGAAGGAGGCAAGGAAGTACAGGATAATCAGCGACAGCTGGTTCTGGGGACTTGCCATCTTCTATGGAATAGCACTGCTTGTTTGCATAATCTGTGACCTTGCAATCAACCACAGGCTCTCGTTCTCGATCATTGTGTTCACAAGCCTTCTGGTGGCATTCTCATTCGCACCGACCTTCACCAGATTCTTCGAGAACCACAAGTTCGCAATCTTCCTTGGAACCACATATCTGTCACTGTGCCTCCTGTTCATCGTCTGCTGCATCATGTACCGTCAGTCCTGGTGCTGGGTCGCCTCATTCGCAGTCCTTCTAGGCTATGCGGTTCTGTTCCTGCCATTCCTCCTGAAAAGGTATATCCCTGAGGAGAAAAAAGGATTCAATGTCCTTCTGTACTTTGCATCATTGCTTGTGCTGCTTCTGCTGTTACTTGTGGTGATCAGGGGCTATGTGCAGTACCCATTGGTCAAGGCCGTACTGATCTCCCTGTACTGCTTCATTCCGTTCCTCTTCCTGTCTGCAATACACCTTCTGAAGCTCCCAAGGCTCATAAAGGCCTCCTTGGATGTGCTTGTCTTCGGTGTGGTCTACTACGGCATTGAGGCTGTCATAGCCAGGATCTTCGGGGAAGGGGCTGCGCAGTACTACACGTTCGATCTCACTGACTGGAAGTACTTTGCAAACGGCAACATCATGATCCTCTATCTCATAGCGACCATTTCCGTTGCAGTGGTGCTTGCCTCTGTGTACTTCCTTCATTGGATGGAGAAAGAGGAGAGATTGTAGGTGAATTGTTATAAATGAGTGCTAAAGGCAAAAAAATCAAGTTTGGACTGTGATGTTTCCAAACTTGTTAAAGGTGGATTGTTCTTATTAAAGGTCCAATTGTAAATAAACACACTGGTCAAAATGATAATTTGGAGCCAAGCGGAATCGGACCGCCGTCTGCGCCATGCGAAAGCGCCGTTCTACCACTGTACTATGGCCCCGAGCAAAAGCATTATAGCCTAATTGGAGACAGTTTGTTAAGATGGAAAAGAGGTGTGCCATGGACGCTATATCTGTTCTTCTTGATTCCGATCCGCATTTCTACATTGATATGATCCAACCTCTGAAATCCGGCATTGCTCATGCTGTGAGCGTTGCTGAGGATGGTGTTCTGATCCATTTTGACGACTATCTCTGGTACATGATGGCAAAAACAGAGGAAAGGGCACTAACAATGGCCCGGATTGCAAGAGAAGGCATGAAAAATGGAGAACAACTCTGCTGTCATGACAACGTTGCACTTCAGAAATGTGCGGAAATAGTGGGACAGAGGGTCCTTCCTATCCCTGTTGTTCTCTCTGCATACCTCTCGGACAAGCCGTTTGAACTCTCCGAGGGCTTCGAGTTCAAGCCGATGACCATGGACCAGGTCCAGTTCTTCGCAGACACCTACACGAATTTTAGGAACATGCCTAAATCCGAGGCTCTGGAGAACGCTAAAAAAGACATTCTGCGGGGTGTTATGTATGTAGGCTATGTAAACGGTGAGGCTGTAGGTTACATCGGAACCCACAAAGAGGGGACCATGGGGCTTCTGGAGGTCATGCCTGAACACCGCAGAAAGGGTTACGGCACCTTGTTGGAAAAAGCCCTGATCAACGAGCGGCTTTCAAAGGGGATCACCCCATTCGGCCACATCCTTGAGACCAACGTGGCCTCCATTGCACTGCAGAAAGCCATTGGCCTGTGGGTCAGCGACCAGGATGACAGGCGCATCTACTGGATGGCCTGAGAAAAAGGACATTTTCAATAATCGGTTTGTAGAATTGTTTATTTTTGTAGTTTGCAACCCATTCAAGATTTGAAGATTGTGCAGTATGGCCTATGTCTTCGATTTTCGAAAATTATAAAATCGTGGCCATAGACAAAGATTTCGAGTTTTCTTTCTTTGCGCCTGAGCATTGGCATAACAGGGGCGTGTCTGGTCAGTTCTTATGCCAAAGGTGGAAGAGTTTTGGCATAACAGGAGCCGTTTTTAGTGGATTTTATGCCAAAAGTGGAAGAGTTTTGGCATAAAGAAGAGCCTTTTGATAGGTTTCTATGCCAAAGCGCTCACAGGTTAATCAATCAGTGTGGGACTATGGGCGTAAAGAGCATAAAAAAGGACTGCCGCATCTCTGCAGCAGCCCAGTGGAAATCAGATAACTCTGAAGGAAATTAGAAGTTTGGAGCTCCTCCGGTCGGCATCTGGCCACCGAAACCACCCTGTGGCATATCGCCCATCTGAGGCATCTCGCCGAACTCTCCGTTCTCGACGCTGCCCTGGATTAGGGACTGGAGCTCTGTGGTGTCCACGTAGTTGCCAAGAAGGTAGAGGACAAGCTGTATGGCCTCGTCGGAATCAAGGTCCTCAGGAAGTGTGATGCCCTCCGGGAGCTCAACATCGGCTGCCTGTTCAAGGAAGAGCGTCAGGATGCTCTGGATGTCAAAGCCTCCATTCATTCCCATTCCACGCTGCGGGCCGCCCATCTGGCCCATGTCTGTCGGCATTGTTCCGCCAAGCTGTGTCGGGTCGAAGTCGCCCTGTGGCATCTGGCCACCCATTCCGCCCATTGTGCCTGTTCCCATGTCCATGCCGATGTAGCCTTCGGAGACTGTGTAGTCTGTCATGTCCATAGTCACGACCTCTTCCCGTGTCTTGAAGGTGGCACCTGCCTCGGCAAGGCCATCCTTAGGCTGGGCCTCGTAGGCTCCGAGGACTATTGAGAAGGTCTCTCCCGCCTTGAAGTTCTCTGAACCGAAGACGATCGATGTGAGGGATGTGATCTCGTAAGGGACCACAAAGCCTGTGACCACGTTGTCCTCTGAATCGAGAACAGCAATCTGGTCGCCTGCATAGAAGGTGGTGTCACCGTATGCGATGGAGTAGGCTGTTGTGGCGGCGCTGCCAGGCATGTTGTTTCCGTTTCCGGCTCCGACGTAGTTTCCGCCTGTGTAGGTGAAGTTCGCATGGCTGTCACAGTCGAAGGCCTGCTCCATTGAGTTTGACATTGTGATGACTGTTCCGCCGTTGATCTCGATTGTTCCGTTGGAGTCGATCGAGTCATTGGCTGTTGATGCTGCGTAGGTGTAGCCACCGTTTATGATGATTGCGTTTCCTGCATTGAGTGAATCGTCTGTTGTGTAGGCGTAGACTGTTCCACCGTTGATGTAGAGGGTGTCCTTTGCCTCGATGCCCTCAGGGCTGAGTGACTCATCGTCGGAGACCTCATAAGGTGTGCCTGTTGTGCGGACGTGGACCTCTCCGCCGTTGATGTAGACGTTCGGGATCGGGTCGTCTGTGGTCTCCTCTGTGGTTGCATCCTCTGCAAGCTTCCAGCCTGCTGTGATCGCCTTGTCCACAGATGTGATGTCAAGGTAGCCTCCGTTTATCTCAACGTAGCCCAGGCCTGTGCCTGTGCCCTCTACGCCGTTGACCTTGATTCCCTTGGACTCTCCGCCATAGGTGTTGCCGTTGGCAAGGATCGTCAGATATCCATCGTTCATTATGAAGTAGAGATCTGCGCTGATCATGTTGCCTTCAGCGGTCTCGTCTCCGATGATCGTCGTGTTGCCGCCGTTGACGGTGACACCGCCGTCGATCTTCAGGCCGTGCTTCTTGTAGACCTCGACTGTCAGGGTCGAGCTGTCGCTTCCGTCAATCACTAGATTTCCTGAGGAGGTGATTGCACCTTTCTTCTCGTTGTCTGCGCTGTCTGCGATTATGTTGTCGCCTTCTGCGCTGTAGAGGGTTACGGTTGTGGCGCTCTTCAGCTGGACTGCAGGAAGTGTCGTTGCCTTGATGCTGACGTTGCAGAGTGAAATGGTTACGTCTGCGTTGTCATTATTAAGGATCAAGGTTCCGTTGAGTGAACCGGTGAGGGTTATCACTATTGGGTCTGAACCTTCATAGGTGACTTCCAGGTTCCCGTCCTCGTTGATGGATGCACTGACCTTCTCAGAGGTGCTGGTGCCTGCTGTCAGATCTACTTTGATGCTTTCGCTGATTGACTGTGCGAATGCTGCTGTGCAAAGCAGAATGATCATTGCTGCTATAATTGTGAATCTCTTCATTGAGCTCTCCTTGGCCACATGATTGTATCAATCGGCCCAAAACACAACAAAGATAGCTGATTCTACATAATTCTTCAAATTTATAGTAAAGTCGGACGTCGATGGCTTATACTTTCAACAGACTTGTTAAGGAGGTCTCCATGGCAGGCAGGATCAGTGAAATAGTCTCCAGACAGAGGAAATTCTACCTTTCTGGAAAGACGCTGGACGTCCAGTTCCGCATCGATGCGCTCAAAAAGCTGCAGAAGGTCATCAAGGATAATATCAAGGAAATAGACGACGCACTTTATGCGGACCTGAGAAAGAGCGGTTTCGAGACCTACATGACGGAGACCGGAATGGTGCTTGATGAGCTCAGGTTCGAGCTTGCCCACGTAAGCAGATGGGCTAGGCCGAAGAGAGTGAAAACCCCTCTTGCGCAGTTCCTGGCAAGTAGTTTTGTTGTTCCGGAGCCTTACGGGGTGACTCTGATAATGAGCCCTTGGAACTATCCGTTCCAGCTCTGCATAGAACCTCTGATCGGGGCCATCGCAGCAGGCAACACAGCGGTTGTAAAGCCCTCTGCTTACTCACCAGCCACAAGCGCCTGTATTGCACACATTGTGCGCAGCATCTTCGATGAGGCCTTTGTGGCGGTCATAGAGGGCGGAAGAGAGGAGAACCAAGCTCTTCTTGAGGAGAAGTTCGACTATATCTTCTTCACTGGCAGCGTGAACGTGGGAAAACTGGTCATGAAGAAGGCCTCCGAGCACCTGACCCCGGTCAGCCTGGAGCTTGGTGGAAAGAGCCCTGTCATAGTGGACCACACTGCCGATCTGAAGCTTGCAGCCAGAAGACTGGCCTTCGGCAAGTACCTGAATGCAGGCCAGACCTGCGTTGCTCCTGATTATCTTTTGATAGAGAAAGGACTTAAAGATAAGTTTCTACCTCTTGTCGCACAGTGTGTGCAGGATTTCTTCCCCAACGGAGACTTCTCTGACAGCCCTGTGATCGTCAACCAAAAGCATTTTGAACGTGTTTCTGGTCTGATAAACGATGGTCTGAAAGTTGGGGATAAGGTTGTTTTCGGTGGTGATTGTGATTCAGTAAGCCGTTTTATAGCTCCAACGGTGCTTGATAACGTCACTTTTGACAGTCCGATCATGAAACAGGAGATTTTCGGGCCTGTTCTGCCTGTGATCGAGTTCGATTCCCTGGACTGGGCGATAGACAGGATCAGGGAAAGGCCAAGACCGTTGGCTCTGTACCTGTTCTCGAATGACAAGGCTGTCCAGAAGCGCATACTCAGGAGCGTCCCATACGGAGGTGGCTGCATCAACGACACCATAATCCACCTTGCAAGCTCCCACATGGGCTTCGGAGGGGTCGGAGAGAGTGGAATGGGAAGCTACCACGGCAAGAGGAGCTTTGACACTTTCACCCATTATAAGAGTATAATTAGTAAATCCAATCTGCTTGATCTTCCAATGAGGTACCATCCGTACACGAAGAGCAAGCTGAACATGATCAAGAAATTCATGAAGTAGAGGTTGCTGAATGAGTACACACATTGCGGCCAAGGTCGGAGAGATCGCTGAGCGCGTTCTGCTTCCGGGAGACCCTCTCAGGGCCAAATTCATTGCCGAGAACTTCCTTGAGGATGCCCATTGCTACACAGCTGTACGCAACATGTACGGCTACACCGGAACCTACAAGGGCAAGCGTGTCAGTGTGCAGGGAACCGGAATGGGAACACCGTCCCACGGGATCTATGTCAACGAGCTTATCCAGTTCTACGGTGCAAAGCGCCTGATCAGAACAGGGACATGCGGATCAATAGACCCGTCGCTTCAGCTCAAGGACATGGTCATTGTGCAGGCTGCAGCCACAGACAGCGGGATGAACCACTCAAGGTTCGGCGTGCATGGACTTCTGTTCCCGCCAGTAGCTGATTTTCATCTGATGGCAGATGCTGTCGAGGCCGCAAAGAGGCTCGGCTACCCGACAAAGGTGTGCACGACGTTCTCTTCTGACCAGTTCTACGACGATGATGCTGATGTGAAGAACCAGCTTCTTCTGAAGTATGGAGTCCCGTGCGTTGAGATGGAGTGCTCTGAGCTCTTCACCCTAGGAGCTCGCTTCGGGGTCCAGACCCTGGGAATACTCACAGTTAGTGACATGATCTACGAGAAGAGGTACTGCACCACTGAGGAGCGCGAGAAGTCGTTCACACAGATGATGGAAGTGGCTTTGGAGGCGATATGAAGGCATTCGTGATCGGTGCTTCGAACATCGACATAATAGCTAGAAGCAGCAAGATGGTGGTTGCTGCGGATTCGAACATCGGAACAGTTGAGAAGGATCCGGGTGGAGTGGGGCGCAACATCGCCTCCGCACTCAATGCGATGGGCTTTGAGGTCACACTGCTGACCGCCTTGGCGGATGATGACTATGGTCGCTTCATCGCCTCTGATCTTGAAAGACAGGGTATCAGGCTGTGTTGTAAGCCATTCAGCGGTGCCGATGACCACACCGGGGTCTACTGCTGCATCATGGATGCAGACGGCTCTCTTGTCTGTGCAGTGAACGACATGGCAATAAACAGCCATCTGAACCCTGATCTTGTGGCAGGGCATCTGGATGAGATAAATGCCGCAGATTATGTTGTATTCGATGCAAATCTGCCTCAGGAGACAATCGATTACATCTCCAAGCTTGATGTGAAGCTCGTCTCAGACTGTGTGTCCACACTGAAGGCTCCAAAGCTTCAGAACTCACTGGAGAATCTGTACCTTCTTAAGGCAAACTTCCTTGAGGCCTGCACTCTTGCAGAGGCTCAGGGGGTCGAGCAGGATGCCGATGGCCTTGATGAGGTCATGCAGGCACTGGTTGCCAAAGGCCTTAGAAGGGCGATAATATCTCTTGGCGGTGATGGGGCCTTCTGCTATGAGGTCTCAGGCACCGGAACCAGAGGCTACGAGGCAAAGGTCCCTGAGGGGCTGGACGTGGTCTCCACAAACGGATGCGGGGATGTGCTGATTGCGGCCTTCCTCAGAGCCATGTCCGAGGGGCTTCCGATGGAGGATGCCTTGAACTACGGTCAGGCGGCATCTGGAATAAACGCTGAGAGCATGGAGGCTGTCAGCCCGAATCTCAGCTATGAGAACGTTAAGAGAAAGGCGGAGGAACGCTATGAACAGATACATTGACATGACACCAGAGGTCAAAGAGGCCCTTGAGACAGGAAAACCGGTTGTAGCCCTTGAGAGCACAATCATCAGCCACGGAATGCCGTACCCGAAGAACGTTCAGACAGCAATGGCTGTGGAGAACGTGATTCGCGAGAACGGTGCAGTGCCAGCCACCATTGCAATCATCAAGGGAAGGCTGAAGGTCGGTCTCACTCCAGAAGAGCTTGAGTACTTCGGAAAGAAGGGAATGGCCATCAACAAGACAAGCCGCAGGGACATCCCTATGATCGTTGCAAAGGGTGAGGATGGTGCAACCACAGTCGCAGCCACAATGATCATCGCCAGCATGGCTGGAATCCAGATCTTCGCAACAGGCGGAATCGGAGGAGTCCACAGGGGAGCAGAGACCACAATGGACATCTCGGCTGACCTGGACGAGTTCGTGAAGACCCCTGTCATGGTGATCTGTGCAGGCGCAAAGGCTATCTTGGATCTGAATCTGACCATGGAGTACCTGGAGACTAAGGGAATCCCTGTCTACTGCTACCAGACAGATGAGCTTCCTGCCTTCTACACAAGACACAGCGGAATCATGGCCCCGTTCAGAGCTGACAGCCCGGAGGAGCTGGCCTCGATCTGGAACACAAAGAGGGAGCTGGGGATCGAGGGTGGTTTCATCGTCGCCAATCCTATCCCTGAGCAGTACAGCATGGACCCGGTCAGGATCAACGCCGCAATAGACGAGGCGATAGCAGAGATGAACAAGCTTGGAATCCATGGAAAGGAGACCACACCATACCTCCTTGACAAGGTCCAGAAGCTCACCGGTGGTGACAGCCTTGAGTCCAACATCAAGCTGGTTCTGAACAACGCAGCCCTTGCTGCAAAAATTGCGAAAAACCTCAAATAGCGCACGTTACCCGTGAGTTCGCACTTTATGAGAGGGTTCTGAGATGGCTAGGATGTGCCCAAAGGCCGGTGCCTGCGGAGGGTGCCGCTACAACGGAGTCAAATACTCCAAGCAGCTTGCTCTGAAGCAGGAGTATGTGGACGGTCTCCTAAGGCCGTTCGGTCCCGTTGCACCCATTCTCGGCATGGAGAACCCTTTCTTCTACCGCAACAAGGTCCAGTCCGTGTTCGGCTACTCCAACCGTGGTGAGCTTGTGAGCGGAATCTACAGGGAGGGCACCCACAAGCTGATCCCTGTGCGTGATTGCATGATAGAGGACCAGGAGGCCGATGCCGTACTGGCCACAGTGCGCGATCTTATAAGGAGCTTCAGCATCCCGGCCTACGACGAGGACATGCACACAGGTGTCATCCGCCATGTGCTGATCCGCCGCGCCATCTTCACCAACGAGACCCTGGTTGTGCTGGTCATTGGAAGCCATACTTTCAAACCAAAGGACGCCTTTGTCCGTGAACTTGTGAAGAAACACCCCTCTGTAAAGACCGTTCTGCTCAATGTGAACGACGAACAGACCTCTATGGTCCTTTCAGATGCTCCTTGCAAGGTGATCTACGGTCAGGGATACATAGAGGACGAGCTTTGCGGCCTGAAATTCCGCATTTCAGCCAAGAGTTTCTACCAAGTCAATCCTGTTCAGGCCGAAAAACTCTATACAATTGCAATGAGAATGGCCCGGTTCAAGGGTAATGAGTCAATTATTGATGCATACTGCGGCACTGGGACCATCGGACTTATCGCTGCATCCTGGAGCAAGGGTTCTGTGCTTGGAATAGAGCTCAATCCAGACGCAGTTGAGGATGCTAAGGCCAATGCAGAGCTCAACGGGATAGCGAATGCATCCTTCATCTGCGGTGATGCCAGTGTGGAGCTCAAGAGGATGGCAAAGGAGGGGCAGAGCGTCGATGTCCTGTTCCTTGACCCTCCAAGAAGCGGCAGCGACGAGCGCTTTCTGGCCTCAGTCATCAAGCTTTCACCAAAGACCGTGGTCTACATATCCTGCAATCCTGAGACCCTGGCACGTGATCTGCGCTACCTGACCAAGATGGGACCCTACAAGATGATCGGTGCACAGCCTGTTGACATGTTCCCGCAGACGAGCCACGTCGAGACCGTCTGTCTACTAACACATAACGGGTGAAAAGGGCCAAGAAAAGCCTGAAATCAAGGGGTTTCCGTCGCCGGAGTCGTTGTGCTCCGCATGATGGGAGCCCTTCTTTTATTCTCCATGGGAACATATCCAGACTTCCGGCAGAGGCAGGGTTGTGGCTATGATTTTACTTTTTTGCAGAAACGAGAAAACGATTTTACTATTTTGGTAGGTTGAGAATATGTTTTTACTGTTAAGCCGCGTATATTATGGGGTATGCTCCTGGTCTAATCATTGAAAATGTTCCTCCAAAGGAATATATATAATTGCCGTGTTGTGTATTCAATAGGAGGACTATACATGAATGAGCGATGTAAAAAAGATCGACTTTTATCTTTGGAGCATTCGCACATAAATCGGGATTTGTGGAGTAATCATCTTTCCATTAAATGCTATGGGGAGTGACATGAAATACAATCGCCTGCTCAGTCTTGTTTCAAAGAGCGGACGATTTTCCGGACAAAGGAGGTAAAAGAGATATGTCAAATGCGATCAAAACGAACAGGATGCGCTGCAAGGCGGCGATCGTTACCTGTTCGCTGCTTTCATTCCTAGTCTATCTTGCAGTGTGTGACCAGCTGCTGAGCACGCCGGACGCAATCGTTCAGGAGGTTGGATGGAAATCTTACCACATGTTCACAATTCTGGCGAATATGTTTGCAGGCATCGCCGCGGCGCTGTGTATTCCATACGCCGTCGACGGATTGCGCTATAACAACTATCATTTGCCGCGCTGGGTCGTTAACGTGCTGTTTACAGCGACCACCGGTGTAGCGCTGACGTTCCTCATTGCGATCACGATCCTTTCTCCGATGACCAGTTACTATCGCATGATGCTGTATTCAAACAACATCCTCTTCCATACAATCAACCCGATTATTGCGATCCTGCTGTTCATTTTCATCAATTCGGATCACAAGGTCAGCTTCCGCGCGACGTTCCTTGCGATCGCGCCGGTTGTCCTGTACGCAGCCTTCTATTTTGTGCTGGTCTTTGTGATCGGGGAGGAAAACGGGGGCTGGAGAGACCACTACCAAATCCGTGATATTACGCAGTATGTGCCTCTGCCGCTGGTCGTGCTCGGCATGGTACTGATTACGTTCGTTGTGGCGTTGCTGCTGCGCACTGTGCATAACAGAGTTCATGAAAAGCGGAAAAAGCAGACCGTATCCTATTACCAATCGGCTGGTGACTTCGATTGTCCTGACATCGCTTCCGCGATCAAGGCGCTTGCCGCAAGAAACCGCAGCAGAGACCTCGGCGGAGAACTGATCGTTCCGCGCAGGATCCTCGCAATGATGGAAGAGAAGTACCAAAGCGGCCTTCCGCTCGGAGAGCTTTGCAAGATATATGTCGACGCCTACTATAAAAAGGAGGTAAAAGGACAATGAGCGGGGATTACACCTACTATTCCGACGGGTTCTTCGGTTTCGGCAGTCCTGGTGCGTTCATCGCCTACAGTCTTATGCATTTCATCCCTGTTCTTCTGTGCGCCGCCGCACTGGTATTCATCTGGAGGAAAAGGGAAGGTCTCCGTGCGTGGAAACGGGAAGAGACCCTGCGTCAATGGCTGTCCTTTTCGATGTTCCTCATGGAGTTCAGTTTCTTCGTCTGGCTGCTGTATGTCGGAGACACCAGCGGGGATTACCAGATGATGTCGAAATTGCCGCTTCATCTTTGCGATATCGGACTCATTTCCTGCATGTATATGGTCATCAGCAAAAACCGTACGCTGTTCGGTTTCAACTTTTTTGTGACTCTTTTCGGCGCGACGCTTGCCTGTATCATTCCCCAGACAGTTCTGAATGATGTGGATCCCTCGTATTACCGCTATTACCAGTACTTTGGTGAGCATTTGATTCCGATCTTCAGCACGGCCTACATGATGATCGTGCACGGGATGAGGCCGCGTTACAGGGATATCTGGATCAGTATTGGCGTGCTCACGTTGATGCTGATTCCCGCTTTTTACCTGAATGATGCGTTCCCAGGGTCCGACTACCTGTTCTTGCGGTTAGATATGCCTTTATTCCCGGAAAACCAGTATCTGCGCGCCGGAATCTACGTGGTTCTGATGATCCTGATCTTCCATGCGATGTGGTTTATGTACGCAGCACTGAGGAAACGATCCGCTAAGATAATCAGAGAAAATGAACAGAGGCTTTGACAGCGTTTGTTCAAACCTTAAGTGCCAGCCCTGCAGAGAAGAAAAAGATGACAGGGAAGCAGGTGTGATTCACAGGTGAGATTCCAGCTTGTCGACATGTTCCCACGAACATAAAAACCAGTGGATATGTTCCTGATCGCAATTATGCGAACGGACAAGGGAAATGAGTATCTAAATAGGAGTCTCGTGCCACGTCGAGACGTGTGTACTGCTCAGCAAGGAAACATGCAAACCTAAAGAAGTGGTGTCAATCAAGGTTGATTTGGATGGAATTAAAGACAGATTTTAATATCAGTTAAACGGGGTTTATCGTTGCATGTTTCAATAAAAATAAAAAAACTGCAACGTTAACTTGCATTTTACTTATACCTGTGGTCATAATTATAACGACAGGAGTTTTTTCCATGAAACTGTTTATTCGAGAGAAGTATCTCAGCAAGATACGCGGATTCTATCACAGCGAGGACATAATCAAAGTTGTTACAGGGGTCCGCAGATGCGGCAAGTCCAGCCTTATGATGATGGTTGCGGATGAACTTCGTCGTGAAGGTGTGGATGAAAGCCATATCATATACCTCAATCTGGACAAACGAGGTTTCAGAAAAATAAAAACAGCTGACCAGCTTGAGGAACTGATAGAAAAGAACATCCAGAGGGAAGGGTTGAATTATCTCTTCATAGATGAAGTCCAAAATGTCGAAGGTTTCGAGGAAGTCATAAATGGATTCAGAGAGGATGGAAATTGCTCGATCTTTGTAACAGGCTCTAATTCCTATCTCTTGAGTGGTGAGCTGGCGACAAAGCTGACAGGACGATACATTGAGTTTGAGATGTATCCGCTCACGTATGAGGAATATATCCAGATGAAGGGTTTCTATCAGATCGCCATTGATACAAATCCTGCGGTCGAACTGAGTAACTACATACTTGAAGGAGGGTTTCCAAGGACAGTTCTGCTCGCCGATCTGAAAGATAAAAGAGCATATACGGGAAGTGTTGTTGAAGAGATTTTCAAAAAAGACATCAAAAAACGGGTCAAGATCAGAAACAAGGAATCTTTTGAAGCGGTCCGGAGATACATGATAAACAACTTCGGCTGTACAATGAGCATCAAGAATCTCCATGAGGATTTGCTGAAAAACGGACAGCATATCAGCAGGCAGACCCTTGCAAAATACATCAGAGCTTTGTTGGATGCGAAAGTTCTTTATGAATGTGACAGATTCGACATAAAATCAAGGAAATCCCTTTCCGGAGAAAAGAAGTACTATCTCTCTGATCTAAGCTTCTATTTTGCCATCAATACTGACAACAGAATCAACTTTGGGCCAGTGCTTGAAAACATGGTGTTTGAGTATGCCAAAAGCAGGGGAAATGCTGTAAGTGTAGGAAGGATCGGCAAGTATGAGTGTGATTTCATCATGCGAAATACCGGGATGGATTATTCATATGTCCAGGTGGCATATACAATCGCCTTGAGCATTGAGACGGAGGATAGGGAGTACAGGCCCCTTGAGATGATAAAGGACAACTATCCGAAATATGTTGTTACAACTGATTTCCTTCTTCAAAATCGAAATGGAATCAATCATGTGAATCTGATGGAATTCATGATGGAAGGAAAGGAGTTCTGAGGCATGACCGGATATATTGCAGAGATGAGAAAACTCGTCGGGCACAGAACAATCATGCAATGTGCTGTCAGTATCATCTGTGTTGATGCACAGAACCGCATTCTTATGGGAAAACGTTCAGACAATCACAAATGGGGATACTCCGGCGGAGCCATTGAGATAGATGAAAAAGTCGAGGACTGCGCCAAGAGGGAACTGTATGAAGAGATGGGACTGATTGCTGACGAGCTTGAGTTCTTCTGTGTTAACTCCGGTCCGGAAGCACATTATATCTATCCTAACGGAGATGAAGTTTCCAATTTTGAAATTGTTTACATTTGTCGCAAATGGCATGGAGAACTGAAAGCGACAGATGGTGAGATGGAGGAGCTAAGGTTTTTCTCCAAAGACGAAATAGATTTGTCGGAGATTTCTCCTCCCATCAGACATGTTGTTTTTGATTTCTTAGAAAGAGAAAACCGGTAAAGGACAAACCACCGACAACCACGTCGAGACGGTAGTTCTTTTACGTTGGGCAAAAACCTCCAGCCATGTCAGCGTTGATCTTGATGTGGAGAAGCTTGGAATCAACTAAAGGAAAACCTTTTGGAAGTGTCTCGAGTTCTAAACTGCCGAACAGTTATCTTACAAACTACCGAAGACACATATTCCACACAGCATTTTATCGTCCAATTATTTGATTATTCATCCAAATAATGTTATTATTGGACAAAAGAGGTTTTAAATGAGGACTTTTAATTATGATGCTCTAGAGATACGGTCATGGGATACAGACATTCTAAATCTCATTGCAAGGATACATGAACGCAAAGGAAGACAAGACCTGTATGTGAGACAAAAACCGGTGGAATTGGACAGGCTGGTTGAGATTGCAAAAATACAAAGTACGGAATCATCCAATAAGATTGAAGGTATTGTCACTACAACCAGCCGTATAAAGCAGCTTCTCGAAGAAAAGACGACCCCCCGGAACAGAGATGAGAAGGAAATTGTCGGATATAGGGACGTGTTGAATACAATCCATGAGAGTTACGAACATATTCCAATCAGACCTTCCTTTATTCTTCAACTCCATCGTGATTTGCTCAAAAAGGCAGGTTTGTCTTTTGGTGGGCATTTTAAGAATGTTCAAAACTACATAAGTGAAACATTGCCGGACGGAACTGTATCTACTCGCTTTACACCTGTTGCTCCTTTTGAAACACCCGAAGCTATTGAGAACCTCTGCAATGCCTATGAAAGGGCGATGTCAAGGGAGAAGGTGGATTCTCTGTTGTTGATACCTGTTTTTATATGTGATTTTCTATGTATTCACCCTTTCAATGATGGCAACGGAAGAATGAGTAGACTTCTTACATTGCTTCTTCTCTATCAAAACGGCTATGCAGTAGGAAAGTACATCAGTATTGAGAAACAGATAGAGAAGACAAAAGACCTATACTACGATTCCCTGGAAGCTTCTGATGCTCAATGGCATGAGGGGAGAAACGATCCAACCCCATTTATCAGGTACATGCTTGAAGTGATTCTGGCCTGTTATGTCGAATTTGAAGAACGAGTAGGGATGATGACCGAGAGCGGAAATCGCAGTAATGCCTATGATATAGTCAGAAAATACGTTGAAGAAAAAATCGGAAGATTTACAGGTTCAGATGTCTTATCTCATTGTCCGAAAATCGGAAGATCATCTGTGCTGGCATCTCTAAAAAAATTGACAGAGGAAGGAATCATTCTCCGGGAAGGATCAGGCAGAAGTACGTTTTATGTACGAGCTAATTGATGAGAGATGAATTGTCCAAATCATGGTATTATTTGGACGATAATTATACAATTTGGACGAATCGGAGGAGAAATGAAACCTGATGTGTGCGTCCCGTGCGGGGAAGGTCTGGTGAACATCCGCGTCGGTGCCCTTATTGTCAAAGACGGGAAGATTCTCATGGTTGAGAGCAGTCGTGGCTATTTCTATTCGGTCGGAGGAAGAATCAAGATGGGGGAGACAGCCAGAGAGGCTGTTGTCAGGGAGGTCTTCGAGGAGACCGGGGTGAAAATGCCTGTCAAGAGACTGATAGCCGTGCATGAGAATTATTTCCGCGGGGACATGTCCACCAACCTGGGCAAGCTGATCTATGAGGTATCGTTCTTCTTTCTGATGAATGTCCCGGAGGATTTCAAACCGGTCTGCGACAGCGTGACGGAGGAGGGTGTCCGGGAATCGCTTGCGTGGGTCGGTCCGGATACTCCCAAGCAGATTTATCCGGATTTCTTCCGCGAAGAGATTCTCAATCCCTCGGAGACCGTCAGGTATTCTCTGACAGATGAAAGGTGAGACATATGATTCCTAGTTCTCTGAATTTGACGGGAAAACCACAAACATGTTCATTCTATGCAAATTCTTCAGTTGGCAGAGTTTTCATATTCTTGTCAGTTGAAAAATGCTAAATTGAAGAAATATAATCGAAGTATGAGAAAAAAAATAGCTTCTATCATCGGGCTTCTGTCCATATCAATACTGATGATTTCCTGTTTCGGAAGTGATTACTCGACAATCACGGTTTCTGCTTCTCAGACTCAAGACACTACAAAAGCAATCTACTCAACTCCCCAGTATGAAGTTGATGGGTCCATCGTGAAGGAAAAAGTTCAAAACGATGCAGAATTTACTGTAACCCCAAGCACCTTTATCCTATGTATGGATCAGATAACGCTTTTCAATCCAAATGATCCTAATAACATGCAAAAAGGAGCTTACGAATCATTTGATCTCCTTGAGCTCGACAAATTCAAAAGCGGATGGATTGTTCCGAAACGGTACAACATGCTGACCTCCAAAGGAATTGCATCTTTGGTAATACCTCTTGCAATTGTAAGAAGAGACTGGCATGGAATGCTCATCACAATGAGAGCAGGGGGGAATGAATCTACAAATGGTATGTGGGCAGGTTCCATTGTAGGTGTTAACAAATCCGATCTGACTGCTCATGGGGTAGATATTAACAAGATACGAAACTCCATGGATCCAGAGATGGTCGAACCTTTCAGAGTTAAGTACTCGGAAGAATGTGTATGGTTTTCTTTCGGAGATCTTTTCCCGTTCATTTCAGAAACTGATGATTATTCTAAAGCTCCATCCAACTACTTGTTTGTGGATTCGGCAGATACAGTGTCATTTATTAATGGGGAAGCCAAGGACGGCACATGGGTCTTCGGTCCTAGAATGACACATGGAAACGAATACTGCGTCGTAATGCCGATGAGTACCATCAGACTTACTGATATGGTTCTTCCTGAAATTGTTATCTCCCTTGACACTGAAAATCTCATTGAATTCCATCAGGATGACGAGGGCTATTACTATGCGTGCCTATCAAAGAGCAATCCGCTTCCTTTCAGGGTTTATGTCGATGAATATGACCCTTCAGTTTACCTATATTCTGAACAGGCTATAGTGGATATCCACGATGCCGCACCGTTCGATTGTTTCGACTATGCTATCACTGTCACGGATTCAGGTGAATTTCTACATGTCCTCATGTACACAAAAGCCAACTATGCAGGTCTTGATTTTGTTGAGATTTTCCGCAGTACCTCGGATGTTTTTGATGAAGAAGCAAAGCTAATATATGCGGGAACCAGTTTGTCGATAACCGATTATGAACCAGCAAGAGATGAGGAAGTATACTATTTCATACGGAGCGTGAATCTTCTGGGAGAACGATCTGAAACGAAACTAATGAAGCATTTTTCAGTCGAATTCACACCTTTTAATTGAGGGATTATCCATGAAAAAACTAATCGTTGTATTTCTAATGTTGCTGATGATTCCCATGGTTCTGGTTGCCTTCGATGCAGAAATGGATTTAGGGTTGATACATGAATTCGAAGGTTCCGGATTTGTGTCCGGTTATGAGTCCGGTGCGGCATATGGTGTGGACATTGGGTTCAGATATTCGTTTGCACTTGTGGATATGGCAGCAACATATAGGTTATCAGAAGCCAAACCTTTTAAGCTTCGTTTTTCTCTAAACGCTGTTTTCGATATCTGGAAGATCCGAATAGCGGCAGGTATCGGGAATGACCTGAGTCTGGTCAAAGATGGTGATAGTCTTATTGCATCATGGGGAGGAGTACCTGGTGGAAATATCATTGATTCACCTATGTTCATGAGGATTGAAACCTCTTTTTTTCAATCACCGATTAAGGTAGGACTGGTTTTTAACCTTGCCACTCCGTGGATTCTTTCAAAGAACAACTTCCCAGACATCTTCAAGGCTTATGGGGACAAAGACCTGTTGCTCTATTACGCCAAGTCATCATCGGTTGCCCTGGTGGTACAGTGGTGTCCAGGATTCTGATAATCTGATGTATATTGACCAAACATCTGATTCTGGGTATCATGCCATTAGTTAGAGCACTCTAACTATTCTGCCAGGTCTTCTTTTGGAAGATTTTTCCTATGTTTTGCGGAGGGCTCGTTGAGTCCTCCGGTTTTTTTGAGGAGGGGAGATGACTAAAACTACACTGAAGATAGACGGCATGATGTGCGGCATGTGCGAGGCACATATCTGTGATACAATACGCAAGGCAGTGCCTTCTGCGAAGAAGGTCTCCGCCTCTAGGGGAAAGAAGGAAGCCTGCTTCCTGACAGAAGATCCTGTGGATGCCGAAAGCCTGAAAGCAGCCGTCAATGCCACCGGCTATACCTGTCTGGAGGTTTTTTCCGAGCCTTATGAAAAGAAAGGATGGTTGTTCAGAAAGTGAGTGCGGTTCTTGTCGGATTGCTGATTCCTTTTCTCGGTACCTCCCTGGGTGCTGCGTGCGTCTTCTTCCTGAAAAAGGATTTGAAGATCAGCGTGCAGCGCGCCTTGACCGGCTTTGCCGCAGGCGTAATGGTTGCCGCATCCATCTGGAGCCTGATCGTCCCTGCCATCGAGCAGTGTGAGGGAAGGGGCCGGTGGGCCTTCCTCCCCGCCTTCATCGGATTCTGGTTCGGAGTTCTCTTCCTGCTGCTTCTGGACGAGGTCATCCCGCTTTTCGGTTTTTCCCGGTATCGTGGGGTAAGCACATGGAGGTTAAGCAGTTATGAAATATACAAGACTTGGAAACAGCGATTTAAACGTATCCCGGATCTGCATGGGATGCATGGGATTCGGTGATTCCGGGCGGGGCCAGCACAGCTGGACAATCGACGAAGAACATACCAGAGAGATCATAAAACGGGGCTTGGAGTTGGGCGTCAACTTCTATGATACGGCCATCG
>DMOO01000015.1 GCA_003456855.1 Sphaerochaeta sp. | reverse complement strand
CCATCGCTATTATGCGACAGTCCCTTTTTCCATATCCGCATGGTTGTTTCCATCATGATTGCAAATAAAAGCATCATGAAAAAAACTACACAAAACAACAAATCCACTCTTATTGCTAGTCAAATGTGCAAAGTGATATACTTTGAGTATTATTTTGGAGAGAGTAATGGAGAGTTCAAAAGAAGGACAAGTCAAAAACAAAAAGAACATACCTTCCCCAGCCGACCACAAACGCCATAAAAGATTCTATGCTATTGTCAGACCAAGCATAAGATTGTTCCTGAAATTCAAATACGGCTTGAAGCTTGAGACACTTCCGAAGCAGAAGCGCCCCTTCATTCTGATGGCAAACCATACAACAGAGGTTGACACCGTGATGTCGGCAAGTTCAGTCCCAAGGAACTTCCTCTACTTCATTGCAGGAGAGCATCTTTTCCGTGGAAAATATGGACATGTTCTGAAAAAGTACTGCGACCCGATACCACTTCCAAAGGGATCATCAGCCATCCCTACAATCAGGGCCATGGTGGACAGGGTCAAGGCAGGATACAACATCATGATCTTCCCGGAAGGAAGCAGATCCTTCAACGGAGAGACTGCAAAGGTCAGCCAGGCCACAGGAAAGATGGTCAAGATCGCTGGCTGTGACCTTATCACTTACAGACTGATGGGTGGTTACTTTGTGGCACCAAGATGGGCCTACAAGTTCAGGAAAGGCAAGATGTGGGGAGAACTCGGCGGAGTGTACAAAGCTGAGGACCTCAAGAACATGGATCCTCAGGAGATTGCAGACATAATCAACAGAGACCTGCATGTAAATGCCTATGAGACCCAGAGGAAGCACATGTACACATACAAGTGCGATGCCCTTGCCGAAGGACTTGAGAACTACCTCGTGCTCTGTCCTAAATGCGGCAAGTTCGACACCATGCAGAGCAAAGGCAACGAGTTCTGGTGCTCTGAATGCGGACAGAGAGGAATCTATGACGAGCACGGTTTCCTCCAGGGTGACGGCTTGAAGTTCAATTCAGTCTATGACTGGGGCAAATGGATCGAGCAGGAGTTCGATGCAAGAATGTCCAAGAAGACCGACAATTCAGAGAGACTTTTCCTTGAGAAGGATGTGAAGCTTTGTGAACTCGTCGATGGACAGGAGATCCCGATCTGCGAAGGTGAACTTGAAGTCTACAATGACCGCATGGTCATGGGAGAGAACGTGTTTGACCTCGAGCACACAACCAACATGTCGATGCTCTATTTCGGAAAGACACTGCTCTTCACCTGTCACCACAAGTACTACAGCATAACCGGAGAGCACTTCCATGCATGGAAGGAGAACAGACTATACGAGCTGTTCGAGGAAGCTGTAAAGAACAAAGAGTGATGTTTACGATTAACTGATTTCAAAGCCCGGACGAAAGTTCGGGTTTTTATTTGTCTTCTTTCTCCATGTTCTTCTCGATGATCGCGACAAACTCTGACAGGGAGACACCAAAACATTTTGCCATGGCATAGAGCACAGGCAAGGATGGCATCTTAAGCCCTCTCTCTATCTCTGAGATATAGACCTGATGCGAGTCTATCATATCCGCAAGCTTCTCCTGCGAAATACCTCTTTTTTTCCTCAGATCTCTAATTGCCTTTGCTACTGCTTTATTCATGGTATATAAGATAGTTTCTTTTAGGCGAATCCGTAACAAGCAACTGCTTATTTGGATGTATTTTTTCATATAATTTTTTTAAAAATTAAAATAAATTATCAGAAAAATATTATACCAACATTGAAGAACTGTAAAGATTTTGATCCTAGAAAAAGCAATATAATATAATTTTTTTATTCATCTTTATTCTGTATACTCTGGTGGCACGAATATAAACCCTTTGGTATACTCAACAAAAAGGAGGGACTTCAATGATCCGGGATATAATGCATGATGAGGCCTTCCTTTCAGTGCCTTCAACCGACTGCACACCGGAGGACAGATACCTCTATGATGATCTGATGGACACCCTGGAGGCACATAAGGACGGATGTGTCGGCATGGCAGCGAACATGATAGGAGTCCAGAAGAACGCCATTATCTTCCAGGAGGAAGACGGAAGCTACACCGTGATGTTCAATCCCCAGATAATCGGCAGGAGCGAGACCTTCTTCGACACAAAGGAGGGCTGTCTCTCCCTCAAGGGCACAAGGAAGACAAGACGCTACCACTCTATAGAGGTGCTGTACATGAACAGGAACTTCAGGCAGAAGATGAGGACCCTGGAGGGCTTCACCGCTCAGATCGTGCAGCATGAGATAGACCACACAAAGGGAATATTGATCTGAAAGGGAAGCCTTTACTTTCTCTTTGGCGAAAGAAGCTCATCGTACATGGCATCAACCAGGGTCTTTAGGAAATCCCTGCTTTCTATGTCATCGACCACAAGCATCTCCTTAGCCCCCTCATATGGAAGTCCGTATTCAGCATCCGGCATCATCTCGACAGCAGACCTCACAGGCTTGACCAGGAAGCGGTCATCGTAGATGCCACCGAAGAGTCTGCCTCTGTAATACAGCAGATACTCACCCATCATGGCCTTGTATGACACATCGTCCAAACCGGAGAGCTGCTCCAGGACATAATCAAGATATTCCCTGCTCGATGCCATATCAATCACCTCTTGCACTTTGTGTTGGCCAGCACAATCATAACTATGCTGTCAACAATCACAACAGAAACGAATACAAAGATGAACCAGGTTGGGAGTGAAGCGATCAATAATGCAAACACCAGAAGCATCACGGCAATTACAGCCATTCCCCCTCCAATTACATGGCACAGCTTCTTGCTGTCGTACTTATCCTTCTCTTCCTGACTTGCAGTGTTGTAGCCTGCAATCAGGTTCTCGCCATGCCCTGAGAGAAGAACAATGCTCAGTCCGGCAAACAGTGCGAATACAAGCCATAGAATCCAGGTCATCGTCCACCTCCACATATCCTTCTCACAGTTTCAGTATACTCCTCTGGATGGAGATTGAGAACTCCCCATGGTACAGACCCTCAAGGCATGTGAACTTGCTTGAAGGCAGTCTGCTGCAGATAAGTTCTGCGGATCTCCTGATCTCCCTGTTCTCCTTTCCTCCGATGACGACATGGACATCGGTTTTTGCCTCTTCGATATTTTCCTTCAAAGAATATGAGGTGTTCGCCTTCATGAATGAAATCATGTTCTGCTTCCCAATCAGGCAGGTGTCACGATAGTAGTCCTCGAAGAGCTCTTCCTTCATGTGAAGCGATTTGAACTGCAGCTTGGAGAAGCTTCTGCTCTTGATAAGACCATGCAGGTGTGCATGGGCACGAAGCAGCCGAGCATCTGGGAGTTCGCGGCGTTTACAATCGCATCCAGCGCAAGCCTTGTAATGTCACCCTGCCAGATTGAAAGTCCGTCCCTGATCTCAGGGATGTCTGAAAGCCTGACAATCCCCTTCTCCTTGGCTCTTTCCTTCAAGTACTCATCTTGGATTCTGAGAACCCTTTCATCCATGGACTTGGGCATGCGGATGTTCATCAGCGAACGAAGAACCCTTCTCTTCCCCTCAATGTCATCAGGGGTTCTAAGGTCCCTGTATTCAACAGAGTCAGCCTTGAACCCCTCAACAAGGAAATCAAGAAGATTATTATCCATATTACTCACCTTTCCATCATCACCAGATACTCAGGAGTCCCTTCCTCGAGTTTCCTTGTTTTTGTCAGATGGAAGCCGTGCGTTTCATAGAAGCGTATGGCGTCTGTGTTCTTCTCCAAGGCCCAGAGGAAAGACACCTGATACTGTTCTTTTGCAAATTCAATCAAAGCAGAACCGATTCCCTGGTCCTGGAAGAAGTAGTCAACGTAAAGCTCGACGATCTCATTGCCATCTATGTGTATCAGACCCTTAACTATTCCATCGTCATAGACGAACATCTTGTCGATGATGCCTTCCTCGATGTACCTCTTGGCAACTGGTATCACCTGCAGAACATTGAAGGAGAAGTCGTCCTCCTGAAAGATCGGGCGAAACTTCATCCTTTTGACGAACACAAGTATCTCTGCGATCCTGGAGGCATCCTCAACAGTGGCTTTCCTGATCATTGTTAACCTCGTCAATGAACCTCTGCCTTATTGACTCGAAACTCTCGTCAACAAGACCGAAGTCCTTCTCCTTGTAGTTCCACAGGGCTCTGCCGATTCCGAACTTGTCAAAGGCATGGTTGATGTCATTCAGCCAGAGGATCTTGGACTCGTTGTCAGCCTTGTCTATCACCCCGTACTCCCCGCAGTAAAGGGCAACGCCATCCTTTTCGGCCTTTTCAATTGCAGGATTGAAGATCTTCTCGAAGAATCCGATGCCCATCTCGGTCAGACCATCCATGAATACGGCACCATCAGTGTCCTTGTAGATCCTCTTGTGCACCTCCCTGTATTCGTCCACGGATTTCGGATAGCTGATCCTGAAGTCAAGAGGCATCTGATCCTGCCAGTAGGCACCCTGGTGGGTGAAGACAATTGGCTCATAGCAGTGGAAGTTGTAGACTATCCTATCGTCAACAGGGACGTCTATGTCCTTCACCGTCATCACGCTGTTGTAGAACACGCCACCAACTATGATGTAGCTTTCCGGAGCAATGCCTCTTATCAGCTTGATGAACTTTCTCAGAACCTCATTCCATGCATCCTTGACCTCGAACAGGACGACCTCGTTCAAGGGTTCGAATGCGACCTGGTTCGGATAGACCTTGAATCTTTCCGCAATCTTTCTCCAAAGGGAGAAGAACCTCTCCTGAAGCTTCTCATCATAGAAGAATCTTCTTCTGTCCATGTCCTTCTTAAGTGGGTCAAAGGAGTATCCATAGCACTCGTGAAGATCGATCAGCATGTTGAGTCCATGCTTCTCACACCACTCTCTACAATGCTCCAAGTATTGAAAACCACTCTCGATTACTTTTCCATATTCATCTTCCAGGACATTGTAATCGACAGGGACTCTGACATGGTCAAAACCCAGAGACGCTATGTCAGCAATGTCCTTCTCTGTGATGAAGGACCTGAAATGATCTACATCGTACTTACTGAACTGGGATATCCAACCACCCAGATTAACCCCTTTCTGAAAACCCTTGAAATGCTTCATATGAAACTCCCTTGGATAAAGGGTACTCTATAGAAAAGAAGGATACAAGAGAAAGAGTATCTGAACAGAAATCCGAGGATAATGTTGCTTACTTGAAATCCCAGAACCCTGTTCCGGTCTC
>DMOO01000219.1 GCA_003456855.1 Sphaerochaeta sp. | reverse complement strand
TCCTTGGAAGAATTGGAGTTCTTTTTCTAATCATGTTCAAGCCTCCTCATTTACAAAGCTGAAAGAGCTTGTGATTGGAAGTGCGCCGAATGCACCACTCTCGTACATAGCACGAATCTTTCCGCTTGCGCCAATTCTGAAGTTGCTGAGTGGATAGTAGACTGTTGAGCCCTGGCTGTCCTTCTCTGCAAAGTAGATTCCGTCTCTTCTGAGAAGTCCGTTCTCCAGAAGTGTCGGGTTGCAGTCGACGACGAAGAGCTGGCTGGCTCTCTTGCATCCGCCTGTGAAGACACTTGTCAGGTAGATGAGGACCTCTGGATGGAGGAACATTCCGTAGTCATCGACGACCAGTACCTTTGGCTTTGTGAATGCCTCGAAGAAAGCAAGGGCCAGAAGAGAAAGTCTCTTCATTGAAAGGCTCTCCTTCGCATACGGGCTGAACATTGCAGCCTTGGTGTTTGTGTGAACGAAGAAGACCATGTCACCATCGTTGGACTGGACGAACTTTCCGTCCTTGTTGGATCCGACTCTGATGTCTCTGATGTCTGTGACGTCCATGCTCCAGAAGAAGTTGATCAGCTGCTCCTTCCATGCTGGATGGGCATTGAGCATTGCTGCGACGTACTTCTCTGATGAGCTACCAACGCCCATCGGCCGGATGTCGAGGGTCTCTGTGAACCAGCTGTAGACCTCAGAACAGGTCTCACCGCCTCTGTCAGCGGCGTTCTTGATGAAGGAGTGTCTGCAGTCGACTGCCTTCTCGTTTCTCTTCTTGTCACCTCTGTAGAGCTTACCCCAGCGGACCTTGTATGGGATGTCATCATCCAGGCTTGCACCGGCGACTCTGTCGAACATGAGCTTTCTGGAGGTTCCGAAGTTGTAGTACAGCTTCTCTTCCCAGACGTGGTCGAGGTCGGCCTTGATTGTATATGTGGCGATGACCTCCGGCTCCTCTTCTGATACGTACTCTCTGAGGAGGAATCTGAGTGTGAACTCAGCTGGCTGGTTCTTCACATCATTGTAGGCGAACAGCGATCCACCAAGGATTCTTCTGAGTGGATTCTCATCAGCAGCATCAGCTGTCACAATTCCCTTAACAGCCTCGATGGCTCTGACGATTGTGCTCTTTCCAACGCCGTTAGGACCGATGATAGCAGTTGTTCTGAGAACCTTGAGTTTCTCAGAGACAATCTGGACCTTGGACTGATCCATTCTCTTGTCCTTGAGGGCCGCGAACGAAACCGTCTGCGGATCCTTGATTGACCTAAAATTGGCCACAGTAATATCAATAAGCACAAAGGCCTCCTTTGCCGACTTGCGGCAGATTCAGAATCACAGACCCAGCGACTCCATTCTGGAGCAGATCCCCGGATAGGCGTCAAGGCAATGCCTCAGCCTCTTCGGGAGGGTTCTGTCTCCATGGTTGTCATCGGCGATGATGTCAACCAGGTCCCGCTGGATATACGGCATAGCCGTCCTGTTCTCTATGCCCGATACATTGACCTGTATCCAGGCACCGATATCCTTGAACATCTCGAACGTCTCGCTCTGCGGCTTAAGCCAGGGATATCGCTCGACATGGGCGATTATCGGTTCAAGTCCCTGGTCCACAAGCTGCTGAAGCTTGCGTTCAAGTGCGATCGGCCTCCCCGACACGGGGAACTCGACCAGCGCATATCTTCCACCGATCGGGATGGTCTTCACCTCCAACTGGCTTCCAAGATATAGCTCCGCACCTAAAACGGTGTGTATCCCGACCTTCCTTGCATCCTCCGTCGCAAGACGGAAGTTCTCCCTGATGTTCTCCACCTTGGTCTTCACCGTCGGGTGGAAGAGGTGCGGTGTGAAAACCAGAGTTTCTATGCCGTTCCTCTTATATTCCAAAAGAAGGGCTCTGTACTGATCTCTGGTCTGAACTCCATGGTCGACACCGAAAAGAAGATGTGAATGCAAATCCAAAAGGTTCATAGACACTAAAAATGATAAACGAAAATCAAAAACAATGGAAGAAGATTATTCAAAAATAATTTTTAGGCCATCATTTGCATAAAAAGATGGCCTGTAATGACACTTTTGCGATTTTTTGTTGATTTTTTTGATTTTTAGGCTATTTTAGGCCATCGAAGCCTTTTTAAGGCAAAAATGGCCTGAAAGCACACCTTCAGGCCCTCAATAGATCAGAATCCAACGAGATCAGATTGCTTTGTTTCTGCGGTTTTCTTGTCACTGTTTATCTGATCGGTAGCCTGTTTTTCTGTTTCTTCGATGTTTTTCATCTTGTAGTAAAGTTGCAGAGCATCAGTGCTGCCATAACGGTTGTAAAGTTCCATCGCAATTGCATAGGCTTCCTCGTAATTACCCATTGTGAACTCAAGGATTGCGGAGTTGTAACCGGCAGGGATATGGCCAGATCTTCTGTACTCGTCTGAGAACATGCGAAGTGCCACCTTGTACTGTCCGTTGTTCACAGCCTTGTAGGCATCCTGCAGGGATTTAACCTTAGGCTTGTTGCCCATGAAGGCGAAGTCGATTGACACATAGTGCGGTGAAAGCTCATCCCTGATCTGGTTGGAGAAATGGATGATCAGATCGCCGATCAGCGATGATGCGCTTGAGACGGAGTACCAGCTCTTCTCGAAGTCGCCCTTGGAGTTCTTGGTCTTTCCAAGCAGGGTCTTCTTCTCATGCATGCCAGAGGAGAACGTATCTGTTGCGATTATGACGTTGTTCTCGACATCGGTGAGTGTGTACTGGATGGACACCCCATAGGTCTGCATAAGATAGAAGTAGTAAGGATTGAACTTTGTGTTCGTGCTGGTGTCCGTAATGGTCACGCTCTTCTCAAGGTTCTGGTAGATGTACTCGTCATAGTAGACCGAGGTGATCTCGGTTGTCAGAATCGCATCGATGTCACTGTTCATCAAGGTTGTCCTGACGTTACCGGAATCCTGTCCGACAAGGACGTAGGCATCTGTGACCTTAGGCGATATCACCTTGAAGAAGCCATTGTCTATTGCAGTGTAGATTGTGTTGCTTGCAATCTGCGATACCCTTGATGAGGCATTGAAGTCCAGACCTGACCACACCCTCAAGCTCTCGCGGTACTTCTCCTCCACGGAGCGCAGTGGAATGTAGGAGTTCCAGAAGGAAGG
>DMOO01000205.1 GCA_003456855.1 Sphaerochaeta sp. | reverse complement strand
CTGGTGCAGATGACGGAGTCAAGCTTCTTGAACAGAGCCTCCGACAATACTTCAGACACCTCAAGAGGAGCTATGTTGAACGTCACATACTTGTTCGCACCGTGACGCTCGATGTCCAGATAGTGGATGTCATCGTTCCAGTTCCTCCAATCCATGAAGACGCCTAGCCTGTCGATGACATCGGATATCCTTGTGATATGGACTGTGAACTCGTCAGCCTTGAACTGGTGGGCCTCGTCCATTGCAAGCTTCGAGGCGAATGAGTTTAGCCTGGCAACCAGACGGCCGCCGTTCTCCACCACATCCTTTATTGCCTGCCCCAGCTGACCCTCCACATGGCCCATGTTCTTCTTGGTCAGAAGAAGGTGCGCAAGGTTGTTGTACTCCAGCATGTTCAAGGCAGCCATGTTCAGCGTCTCCGCCCTGGCACGAACCAAGGCATAGAAATCCAGGATGTCCTGGTAGATCTTCTGCTCCGTGCAGTAAGGAAGAAGGTCGTCAAGGATACGTCCGCTTCCGGCCCCCTTGCCTCCACGGTTGTCGTAGATGTAGTCCATCTGGCGTCTGAGCGCATAGCTTGAATAGGTGTTGGTGAACAGGTCCGTTGCATGGCGCTCCACGTTGTGGGCCTCGTCGATGACCAGGTGCCTGAAAGGTGGCAGGATAGCCTCCTCGTCATAGGGCAGTTCACTCTCGTATCTTGAGTTGCTGTCCACAAACAGAAGGTGGTGGTTGCAGATTATAATTGATGCCTCAGATAGCTTCTTCTTAGCTTTAAAATAATAGCATTCAGTGAAATAAGGACATTTTCCACCCATGCAGAAATCGCCATCGGAACAGACGGAAGTCCACAGATTATAGTCCAGACGACCCTCATATTCGGTCCTCAGACCCGTCTCTGTAGTAGCCGCAAAGGCGTTGAGCTTGCTTATCTCGGAGATGCCGTCATAGGCATAGAGCTCGTTGGCAAGTACCTCCTCGTGGAGCCTTCTGAGACAGAGATAGTTGTTGCGTCCAACGGCTATGGCAATCGAGCATTCCTTGCCCAAGGCACTGAACAAGGCAGGCAGGTCCTTCTCCATAAGCTGCTTCTGGAGGTTGATCGTCGAGGTCGCGATGACGGTTCTGTCCTCACTGTCGTCGAAGGCGTAGAACAGCGCCGGGACCAGGTAGGCGAAGCTCTTTCCGATTCCAGTTCCGGCCTCGATTGCACCGATTCCGTTCTTCTGGTAGCAATTGAGCACGTCCAAGGCCATAAGCAGCTGACCTTCTCTGAATTCGAAGGTGTCCAGCTTCTGGCTGAGAAGCCCGTCCTGGTCAAAGATCTCGTATATCTGTTTCTCAGTCACCTCAGCCCTGCCCGTATTCCTGCATCTTCCTGATGATGGTCTTTCTTCCAAGACCCAACACGTCGGCAGCCTTGGTCTTGTTGCCGTTGCAGTAGGCGACAGTGCTGAGTATTATGCGCTTCTCGGCTTCGTCCATTGTGGTACCGAGCTCTATCTCTATGGTGTCGTTTCGGGTTGCCCTGCTCACTGCAGGCGGAAGGTCAGAAAGCTCGATCTGGCTGGTGCGGCACATGACGACGGCGCTCTCGACGCAGTTTCTGAGCTCACGGATGTTGCCCGGCCAGTCGTAGGCGCTCATCGCACCCATCGCCTCGTGTGAAAAACCCTCGATCTTCTTCTTGTTCTCCTTGCAGAAGTCGTTCAGGAAGGACGTGACCAGCAGGTACAGATCCTCCTTGCGCTCCCGAAGTGGAGGCACCTCAAGCCGCACGACGTTCAGTCTGTAGTAGAGATCCTCGCGGAAGCGCCCCTCCTTGATCTCATTCTCCAGGTCCCTGTTGGTGGCGGCGATCACGCGCACATCGGTCTTGATCGTCTTCTCGCCACCGACCTTCTCGAATTCACGCTCCTGAAGCACACGCAGAAGCTTTATCTGGGTGTTCGGGTCAATCTCGCCGATCTCATCCAGGAAGATCGTTCCCCCGTCCGCCATCTCGAAGCGACCCTTCTTGTCGGCGATTGCCCCGGTGAAGGCTCCCTTCACATGTCCGAAGAGCTCGCTCTCCAGCAGGTTGGCGTTGAGCGCGGCACAGTGCACCTTGACGAACGGCTTGTCGCGGCGGTCCGAGTAGTTGACGATGGCGTCCGCCACCAGCTCCTTGCCCACACCGCTCTCTCCGGTGATTAAGACCGAGGCCCTTGAGGGTGCGATCTGCTGTATCGTCTCGATCAGCCTCTGGACCTTTTGGCTCTTTCCGATGATGCTGCTGTAGCCGCTCTTTCTCTTGAGGTCCTCCAGCTCCTTCCTCAGCTCGTTGTTCTTCTCCGCCATGTCCCTTGTGGACAGGGTTCTCTTTATAAGAACTGAGAGATGGTCCAGATTGACCGGCTTTGTCAGAAAGTCCACCGCACCGTTCTGCATAGCAGTGACGGCGTCCTCGATGGTTCCGTGACCTGTCAGGACCACGACCGGGATGGTCGGGTATGTGGAATATATCTTCTTGAGAAGCTCGCTTCCGCTCATGTTGGGCATGCGGAGGTCGGTTATGACCATGTCCACGGACTCCTTGTTCAGGATGTTCCATGCCTGCTCGCCGTCCTCGGCCTGAAGCCCGCTGTAGCCGTCAAGCTGCAATGCCGCAACAAGTCCCTCGCGGATGTATTTCTCATCGTCAACAACCAGAATGTTTCTTTTCACTGTCTACCGTCCGTTAACCTGAATCTCTCTGTCTGAGGCACAGGGATCTGCAAGGTGAACTCTGAGCCCTCACCGTAGGTCGAGTGGACCTTCACATCACCGCCATGCTGCTTCATTATCTTGAATAGCACAGTCAGACCAAGGCCCGTTCCTGAGCTCTTGGTGGTGTAGTAAGGCTCGAATATCTTGCTCATGGTGTCCTCGGTCATGCCACAGCCGTTGTCAGCGACTGAAAGCTTAACCATGTCCGAATCCATGTATGTACTAATGGAAATTGCAGGGTTCTCCCTGTCTTTGGGCATCGCCTGCATTGCATTTTTGACAAGGTTGAGGATGCTCTGCTCCATCAGGGAACTGTCGGCGAAGACCTTCGGAAGCGAGGTTGCAAGGTTCATCTTGAACTCGATTCCCTTGGCCTGAAGCTCGCCCTCCACCACCTTCGCCGTCTTCTTGACGATGTCGTTTATGTTGCAGATGTTAAGGCTCACCTTCATAGGTTTGACGGCAAAGAGGAAGTCGACGGCGATCTTGTTGATCCTCTCGACCTCCTCGTTGATGATGTCCAGATACTGCCTGGAATCCTCAAGCGTCATCATCCCGTTCTTCTCCATCATCTTCTCCATCAGCTGGAGGTAGATCGATATGGAGGCCAGAGGGTTCTTTATCTCATGGGCCACGCTTGCCGCCATGGTGGTCATCTGGGCAAGGCTCTCGTTCCTTCGGAACTCGTCCTTGAAGCGGTTGAAGAACGTCAGGTCCCTGAACAGGAAGCTGAAACACTGTGGATCGCTGACCCTGCTTGCGTAGCAGCTTATG
>DMOO01000009.1 GCA_003456855.1 Sphaerochaeta sp. | reverse complement strand
GCCAGGCGTGGCCCAGCTCGTGGGCGAAGGTGGAGACTCCATCGTATGTTCCATCGAAGTTGGCGAAAACACGGCTCTCCTTGATCTTAGGCATGTAGATGTCGTAGGCGCCACCGGTCTTTCCGACACGTGGGAACGGATCGATCCAGTTGTTCTTGAAGGCGTTGGCGGCGAACTCGCCCATTGCCGGGTTGAAGGCGCCGTACTGCTTCGTGACGAACTCCCTGGCCTGGTCGAAGGTGTAGGTCATGTTGGCCTTTCCGACCGGAGCGAAGATGTCGTAGAAGGCGCACTTCTCGATTCCAAGGAGCTTGGCCTTAGTCTTCAGGTATGAGCGGAACATCGGGAGGTTCCTCTCAAGGGTTCCGATCAAGGCATCCAGGGTCTTCTGGGAGATTCTGGCTCCGCTTATCGATCTCTCGATAGGGCTGTTCCAGTTGCGTCTCTTCTCAAGTGAGAGGCTTGTACCCTTGATTGCGTTCAGGCTGTAGCAGAATGCGATCTCGTGTTCCTTCCAGACCTTGAGCTCTGCCTCATAGGCCTTTCTTCTGACCTCTCTGTCGGCATTGGTTGCAAGGGCTCTGAGCTGGATGACCGTGAGCTTCTTGCCGTCAAGCTCTGCGCATGCAGATGATGAGATGGCCTCCTGAAGGCGGCTGTAGCTGTCGGAGCCGCTTCTCATCAGGTCGGCTGCAAGCTCCTCCATCTCCTTGCTCATCTGGTGCTTTGCATTCTCTGCGATCTCATCGAAGATGTATCTGTAGTCAGGGTTCTCCCTGCAGAAGGCATCGACCTCTTCCTTGTGCTCGACCACATAGGTGGTGAACATCGTGGAAAGCACAGCCTGGTCCATTCCAAGCTCATCGACCTTGTTAAGTGCGTTGACTGCAGCCTTGTCGGTTGTGTTGACAGACACGTTGCATTCGCAGAAGGAGCCAAGCGTCTCGGAGATGTCAGAGACCTCGTTGTCAAGCTCCACAAGCTCCGCTATGCTGGAGTCGCCCTTCTCGAGCTTTTCCTTGAACTGGGCGATAAGAACCTTGAGCTTCTCAAGGTCTGCATTGAACTCCGCACTGTCTACAGACGGATAAATAGGACTCAGGTCCCATCTCTTCTCTTCCATTGTGTATCCTCCACTGATGCCTTCTCAGACATCCAAATCATATTCAGCGATCTTTGTGATCAGGGTTCTTCTTGTGATTCCAAGCTCGTTGGCAGCCTTTGTACGGTTACCTTCCCAACGCCTCAGAGCCTTCTCGATAGCCTGTTTCTCGATATCCTTCAGAGAAAGATTCTCGTCATCGTCAATATGGGCCACCTTTGCCTGCTGGTCAGGTCTGAGGACATCGCCTCTGAGCTCTATGTTCTCGGCTGTGATGAGATCCCCGTCCGAGAATATGGCTGCCCTCTCCAGGATGTTCTCAAGCTCTCTGATGTTCCCGTAGAAGTTGTAGTTCTTCAGCTTGTCCATGGCCTCAGGTGTCAGACCGGAGAAGTGGCGTCCCATGTTGGTGTTGAGCTTTGTAAGCATCCAGGTGACAAGCAACGGGATGTCCTCCTTCCTCTCTCTGAGAGGCGGTATGTGGATGCGCACGACGTTCAGGCGGAAGAAGAGGTCCTCTCTGAACTTCCCCTCCCTGACCATGGACTCGAGCTCCTTGTTTGTGGCGCAGACTATCCTTGCGTTGATAGGCATCGGCTCCGTTCCGCCGAGGCGGGTGATGCTCCTCTCCTGCAGGACGCGCAGGATCTTGACCTGGAGGGACAGCGGCATGTCACCGATCTCATCCAGGAACAGTGTTCCGCCGTTTGCAAGCTCGAACATTCCGCTCTTTCTTGAGACTGCACCTGTGAAGGCACCCTTCTCGTATCCGAAGAGCTCACTCTCAAGCAGGTTCTCAGGGACTCCACCTATGTTGATGGCCACGAAAGGACCGGACGAGACAGGGCTCTGCTCATGGATGGATCTTGCCACGACCTCCTTACCGGTTCCGCTCTCTCCTGTGATCAGGACACTCGAATTGGTCTGGGCGATTCTGGATACAAGCTCCTTGACCCTGCGGATAGGGACGCTCTCACCTATGAAGGCACGGCCCTGAGGAAGACGCTCCTCCATCTCCTGGAGGGTCTTGAAGTGCTGGGCCTCAACAAGGTTCTTCAGCTTGATTATGACCTCTTCAGGGTCGAAAGGCTTCACTATGTAGTCCTGCACCCCGTTCTTCAGGGCATTCACGGCGTCAGTGATCTCGCCATGGGCGCTCATCATGATTATCGGCATCCTGAAGCCCTCGTCACGGACCCATTTGACGAACTCAAGTCCGTCCATGCCAGGCATCTTCAGATCGACCAGAATACCATCGAACGGCTCTTCGCGCAGAATCCTCTGGGCGGCATAGGCATTCTCGGCACCGGTGCCGTCAATGCCCTCTATCTTCATGTATCTGACCATCAGGTCTCTGATGTTGGTCTCGTCATCGACAATAAGTATCTTCATCTCTTCCTCTCTCAGGATTTGGTGGGCAGACTCACCTCTGCCACGGTTCCGCCGCCGTCTCTGTCATAAAGCTTCAGGCTTCCGTCCCTGGCCTCAACGAACTGCTTTGAAATCGACAGTCCGATTCCACTTCCATGTATCTTCGTTGTGAAGAACGGGTCGAACAGGTTCTCCTTGGTCTGCTTGGGCAGGCCGTTTCCCCTGTCCATGACCTTCACGGTGACAACCTTGTGCCTGACCCTGATCTCCACACTCACCTGCGGATCGCGGTCATCACAGCTCTCCGTGGCGTTCTTTATGAGGTTCTCGAAGACCGACCTGGCTCTGTCCTGGTCAAAGCTGACCACCACGTTGTCGATATCGGCATCCACAGGGATATCGTTCTTGAACAGCCTTGCAATCTCGCTTATGAAGGACACCAGCTCTATGTCCGAAGGGTTGCCCGCAGGGTTCTTAAGGAACTCGCTGACCCTGTTGGTCAGGTTGGTCAGCCTTGTGATCTCATGGTCCATGACATCCAGATCCTGGTGGAACTCCTGAGGAAGAAGCTTTCTCATAAGTGCACTTTGGATGGTCATTGCACTTAGCGGGTTCTTGATCTCATGGGTAAGGGTCCTTGCTGCGGCACCAAGCTTTGCCAGGCTCTCGTTCTTCTGCAGCTGGATCCTGTATTTTCGGTTGTTGTTGTAGATGCTCAGGATGATCATCAGAAGCAGGAACCTGACGAAGATGCCTATGGCGGAGAGGATCCTGGCGCGGATGACATTGTTGAAGTATTCGCTGGCATCGAACTTGACGTAGATGATCTCAGGGAATTCCGTCGTTGCCGAAAGACTTGGGTTGTCGTTCCTTGACTGGAACAGGGATCCCGTCTCCAGAACAACATTCAGCCTTGAAAGCCTGAAATACTCTATCTCCTTTGTATCGTTGTCCATGATGTAGATCCCCAGGGTGGAGTCCTGTCCGCTCCTGCGTCCCTGGACAAGCTTTGACAGAGGCAGCTTGATCGGGGCGTCACCAAGGCGCTGGTAGAGCTGTCCGCTGGAGGAGTAGATTCCAATTCCCGAGACGCCCTCCTCGGCCATTACGCTGAGGGCCTTGTTGGAGCTGTCGTTCATGGCCATGTATACGGAGTTGAAGGACTTCTCGGAGTCGAACTTCATCTGCAGGAGATACCTCTCCTCCATCCCCCTGTCGATCATGATGATGAAGCCGACGATCAGGATGAACGCAAGCGCAAGACCGATGTAGACAATCAGCCTTTCCTTGCCCTCGATGAACTTCCATTTCCTCTTTATGTTCTTCTGGGTCTCTTCTATGACCTGTGATACCTTGGAGTTTGCCATTTGCCGATTATTATAACTTATAATCCACTTACATGTGAATCAAGAAATTCCCTTGCACAAAATAACTTCTTACACTAATCTATGGCCAACATGCTTAAACAGAAAATCGAAGACCAGGTTCTCATCCAGCACCTTGATGAGATTCCTGAAGATGGCAGGCAAGTTGCATTGCTCGCTGATGGCCAGATCCGTCTCACAGGCTTGGGCGGAACCACTATGGTGAACCAGATGAGGTCCAATTTCAACCTTGGACTCCTTGAGACATATGTTCTTGGGCAGGCTTACGTAGCCGCAGGTCTCATGGCCTCATCTGTCAAAGGAAACGACCGCATCCAGCTCAATGTGGAATGCGGAGGCCCTATCGGCGGCATCTACGTCGAGTCCTGGGCATGCGGAGCAGTCCGCGGCTTCATAAAGAACAATCCCATTCCATTGGACAAACCGCTCGAAGGCAAGGACATCTCCCTGCTCTACGGACCAGGCTTCATAAGCGTCACAAAGCTTCTTGAAGGCAGCAGGACCCCGTTCACAGGGCAGACCATGATGCAGTACGGAGATTTGGCGAAGGACCTTGCGCTCTACTACAACGAGAGCGAGCAGACCCCAACCATGTTCAGCCTTGGTCTGGACTTCGACTCCGAAGGCAGGGTCATGGGTGCCGGAGGACTCTTCCTGCAGGCCCTTCCAGGCTGCAGCGACGAGGTTCTGGAGAAGCTACAGGAGAAGAGCTCAAAGCTCCCTCCAATCGGCAAGGCCATAAGCAGCGGAAAGGAGATCCGAGACTACATCCACGAGAACTTCGCCGAGTTCGGAGTGCAGGACCTTGCGACAGAGCCGATCGGCTTCTCCTGCCCATGCAGCAGAGAGCATTTCAAGACCTTCCTGGGAAGACTCCCGCAGGACGAGAAGGAAGGCATCATGAAAGACGACAGATTCCCGCTTGAGCTCGAGTGCCTCAACTGCGGAACAAAATACAATTTCGAGAAGACCGAGGTCAGAGCCCTGTTCGGTCTTGGAAAGGAGACAACATGATATTCTTCGCATCCGCATCGGCCAACCAGAATGACCTTGTAGAGAAAGAAGCGCGCGACGCCGGAGCACAGGACATACAGGTCAGCTCCGGAGGAGTCGAGTTCTCCGCAGACCTTGAGACCGCATACCGCTTCTGCATGTGGACAAGAAGCGCAACCAGACTTCTGGTCCTGGTCCACAGATACGACAAGCTCGAGTCCACAGACGATCTATACGAGCACTCGCTCTCCCTTCCTTGGGAGAACTGGCTCAACCCGGAGAAGACCTTTGCCATCACAGAGACGGTAAGCGACTGCAGATGGATTAGAAACAGCCACTTCGCCTCACTCAGACTGAAGGACGCGATCGTCGAGAGGATCCGCGGAGCCTACAATGACGAGAGACCGAACGTCGACAGGGACAACCCTGACATCGTCTTCCACCTCCACGTGAACAGAAACCTTGTCAGCTGGTACGTCGACTTCGGTGGACGCGACCTCTCAAGGCGTGGCTACAGGGCAAAGCAGACCCAGGCAGTCATGGGCGAGTTCATGGCAGCCTCCCTGCTTTACAGAAGCGACTGGTACAAGCGCCTGAGAACCTCCTTCGAGGATCCTACCGTCAAGGCACCGACTCTGCTCGACCCGTTCTGCGGAAGCGGAACAATCTGCATCGAGGCTGCCCTGATGGCAACCAACACAGCCCCTGGACTGCTTAAGACAGAGAGCTTCGCCTTCCTCAGACTGCCTATCCATGACGATGACCTCTGGCAGAAAATCGTGGACGAAGCAGAAAGCATGCAGGTGGAAAACAAGTGCAGAATCATTGGATGGGACATCGACAACAGAGCAATTGAAATCTCAAAGGAGAACTCAAGAAAGGCTGGCTTCGCCAACATCATCGAGTTTGAGAACAGAGACTTCACAAAGACGACCGCCGAGGACGTCCCTTCCGAGGAGGGCTTTATTGTGACCGACCCACCATACGGAGTTCGCCTTGACAGCGGCTCTGCTGCCATCAGACGCCTGTACACTGCAATGGGTCAGGTGATCTACAACATCTTCTGCGGATGGGCAGTGACTATCCTCTGCGGAAACAGCGAGCTCCTTGGATTCATAGACATGAAGCCGAACAGGACAAACGCCCTGATCAACGGTGGAATCGAGTGCCAGGCAGCCCACTACTACGTCTTCAGCCAGCAGGAGCGCCAGGCCATGATCGAGAAGGCACAGGCCAAGCGTGCCGAGCGTCTTGCCGCCCCACTCAGCCCAGGTGCCCAGATGGCTGCCAACAGACTGAAGAAGAACATGTCATCCATAGGAAAGGAGATGGAGAAGCAGGGAGTCTCCTGCTACAGACTTTACGATGCTGACATGCCTGAGTACAGTGCCGCAATCGACATCTACGAAGGCAAGTGGATCAGTCTCCAGGAGTATGCAGCCCCGTCCTCAATCGACCCGGAGGATGCACAGAGACGCCTTGAGGAGCTTGTTCTTGCCACAGAGAGGACAACCGGAATCGACTACGACAACATCTACGTGAAGCGCAGAGAGAGGCAGAAGGGAGCCAACCAGTACACAAAGAAGGGAAGCTCATCACACTTCTACATCGCCAACGAGAACGGGCACAAGTTCCTTGTGAACTTCTCGGACTACCTGGACACAGGAATCTTCCTTGACCACAGACCTGTCAGAAAGCTCATCGAGACCATGAGCAAGGACAAGAGGTTCCTCAACCTCTTCTGCTACACAGCAAGCGCAACGGTCTACGCAGCCGCAGGTGGTGCCCTCTCAACAGTAAGCGTCGATGCAAACGCCAACTATCTGGACTGGGCAAACCGCAACATGCAGATTAACGGCTTCAGCACAATGAACCACTTCTTCTACAAGGATGACTGCCTGTCATTCCTCAGGGAGAACAGGGATGTTTTCGACCTGATCTTCTGCGACCCACCTACCTTCTCAAACAGCAAGGGACGCGACACCTTCGACGTCCAGAGAGACCATGGATATCTCATCAGGTCCTGCATGAGACACTTGGCAAGCGACGGCGTTCTGATCTTCTCGACCAACTACACTCGCTTCAAGATGTTCGGGGAGCTCTACGATGACTTCGTTATCGAGGACATCACCGACAGCACAATCGGCGATGACTTCACACGCAACAGCAAGATCCACCGCTGCTACATGATCAGACACAAGGTCGAGCAGGCACTGGTCATAGAGCCGCCTAAGAGGACAATAAAGAAAGTTGTGAAGAAGGACTGATTCGAATCAGAATTTCTTGAGATAATGACCCTCAACCCAAACGCCTTCATTGACTATGATGAAGGCGTTTTTATCGTATTTACGAACGATTCTTCTGAGCTGATGGACCTCGTACTTGGAGATCAGGATGTAGAGCATGTGCTCATCCTCTGAGGTGTAGGCACCTATTGAGTGGAGCTCGGTGATTCCCCTGCCCATCTCCGTGAAGACGTCATGCTCAAGCTCCCTTGGGTCTATCTTTGTTATGACCTTGACCTCGACATTGATGTTCTGACTGTGCATACGATCGATTGCAAACGAATGGATGATTGCGAAAATAACCGAATACACCACTGTCTGGACATCGAACATGAAAAGGAAGATGGCATAGAGAACCATGTTGAATGTCAGGTTGACTCTTCCGACACTGACGTTGCCGAAGCGCTTGGAGACAAGCATTCCGATGACGTCCATGCCACCTGTGGAGCCAGACATCCTCAGTACGATGCCGATACCGGCACCGGAGATGAAGCCGCCTACAAGGGTCGAAGCCAGACAGTCGTCTATGACCTTGGAGGTTGGGACCAGTGACATTGCCAAGGTGAGGGCAGTGACAGCCACAAGGGTCTTTACGAAGAAAAGCTTCTCCAGGCGTGGGAACGCATAGAGAAGGATCGGGATGTTCAGGACAAACAAGATGATACCTGCCACGTCCTCCGAACCGAAGTCCAGATGTATCACTCCCGAGAGAAGGGTTCTGATGAGCTGGGAAAGACCGACCAAGCCACCTGAATACAGGTTGAACGGAACTATGAACATGTTTACGCCTACAGCGTAGAGAACACCACCTAGGATGCAGCCGAGGAACCTTTCAAAATGGATTCTCTTCTCAAGGCCCCTGAGATTTCTTCTGGACATCTACCCTCCAAAACAAGAAAAAAGGCTGCGCGAACATACGTCAGCGTAGCCTTCTCTCTTACAGACCGCATTGGATTACTTTGCAGCCTCTTCAGCCTCGATCTTAGCCTTGGCAGCCTCAGCCTTCTCCTTCATTCTGTTGATTCCACGAATGATGAGGAACAGGACAAGAGCTGTCAGGATGAACTGGATGATTGCCTGGATGAGGTTGCCGTAGCGGATTGCGACCTCTTCAGTCGTCTCAGTTGCAGCCTTCAGGATGACTCTGAGCTCTGTGAAATCCTTGCCGCCAATGAGGTATCCCAAAATAGGATTGAGAATATCCTTGACGAAGGAGTTTACGATGTTCGTGAAAAGACCGCCTACGATGATACCAACGGCCATGTCGATCACGTTACCGCGCATGATGAATGTTTTGAATTCTCCAAAGAATCCTTTCTTTTCTTCTGCCATGATGTGCCTCCAAATGAAAGTCTAAATAATCACAGTCTCATTTTTGCATTAAAAACGAAAAAAGTGAATAGTGTTCCGAGCTATGAGCCACTTTCTCAGAAGCTCTTAGATGCATATACACGGACATCGAAACGGTTTGCGATGCTCGTGTAAGGGATCAGATAGTAGTGGTCTGAAAGTGAGAAACCCAGACTGAAGTTCTTGTACCTGTGGTATCTGACTCCCAGCTCCACTGCAAGGCCAAGGTTGAACTGGGCATCGTTAATGAACCTAAGCCCCATGTCCGGACCTATTGCACCATAGAGGTCGCAGTTACCCACAACGACGGTGGCCAGGGCCAGGGCATTGAGATAGGTGAACATCTGTGTGTTCTTGATGTCCAGGAAAAGATTCTTGGAGGTGTACAAGGAGAGGTTCGCCTTAACGCCGATGTCAAAGACACCAGCCTTGAAGAAGGTTTTGCTGTAGGATGCGAAGGCTCCGACGGTCTTCGGCCCTGCCGAGTTGGGTATGGCGTTCATGTAGCCCACACCCAGATCAAGGTAGGTAAAGGACTCATACTTAGGGCCTTCATCGACAACCTCTTCGACGGCCTCTTCCTCCACAACCTCTTCCTCTTTCTCGTGGATCTCATCCGGAGTGACCTCTATGACCTCGGACATCTCCTCTTCGGGCTTGACCTCCTCTGTTGTTCCAGCCTCATAGATTTCAGAGTCTGCAGAGCTGCTCACACTCCAGGTCACACCATCGTAGGACTGCTGCAGATAGAGGGTGTGGACCACGGAGACGTCGAGCTCAAGAGTAACCTCGTTGACATCCCATCCCACAACCGTCCATTTGTCATCGTCCTCGCCATCCAGCTGGTAGCGGTAGTACTGGACATCCCAGTCGTTCACGTACCAGACCCAGGTGACAATGCCGTCAAGTGCAAAAGCAGCTGACATTGCAAAGACGAGGATAAGAAGTAGTGAAAGCAGTCTTTTCATCATCATTTCTCCCAAAGCTTCTCCGGATAGATACCCTGCTTTGTCTTGAGAGCCAGATTCTGTTTGACAGTCTCCCTGTCCTCATGGTATGTCATTCCGAACCATTTCTCGTTGGTCGAGAAGACCTTTATGGTTCCCTCACCCTTTTGGACAACCTCTCCGGCGCAGTTCGGCAGAAGGACCTCGGCCTTCATCTGGCTTACGTTCTCCTTGATGAAGCGCTCCCAGTAACCTGTCATGTAGTCGAACACCCTTGGTGTGAAGCCGAAGAAATTCATGGAGACCCACTCGTCTCCTGTCAGGTAGACATCGCCCTCTGGAAGATGGGAGACGATCCTGTCCCCCTCATACTCGATCTTGGTGTTCTCCCTCATGGTCTCAAGCAGGCCGTCCTTGACCTGGCAGATTCCACGTGAGACGCTGCCCATCGGGCTCATTGTGTTCTTGAGGAGGTAACCGACCATTGCATGCTCTGTGCTGTCGTTGCTCAGGGTTGAAAGGTAGTTGCCGAGGATTCCATAGGCTTCACGTCCATAGAAGTCGTCTGCGTTGATGACTGTGAAAGGAGTCTTGATGGCATCCTTTGCGCACAGCAGGGCATGGACCGTTCCCCACGGCTTTGTCCTCTCTGATGAGAGCTTGATCTGCTCAGGTGTCAGAAGTGACTCATGTGTCTGGAAGACGTACTCGGCGTCCATGTTTCTGGCGATTCTGTCAAAGAGCCTCTCTCTGAAGTCCTTCTCGATGTCAGGTCTGATGATGAACACGACCTTCCCGTATCCGGATGTCATAGCATCGAACACGCTGTAGTCAAGAAGTGCTTCCCCATGGGTTCCAACAGGATCAATCTGCTTGACTCCACCATAACGAGACCCAAGTCCAGCAGCCAAAACCAGCAATGAAGGTTTCATAGAAATATCTCCTAACTCGTAATATTGCTAAAAAGATTATATATAAATGTCCATCCAATTTCCATAGAAAACTCAGAAGAACGGGACATCAACCTCAACAACGAAGCTGAGCGGACAGTCCAGCCTGACCTTGGAGTGGAGGAAACGGGATATCTGCTCTGCGGTGTAGCCCTTCTCCGGAGGGACCACACAGTCAAGGACCACCTTGGTCACATGGGGCATCTCAATCAGCCTCATGTCATGGAAGCTCACCGCAGGATCAAGTTCCTTCAAAGCCCCCACGACCTGTCTGCGGACCTCGTCCAGCTTTGGGTTGTCCAGAACAACGGGGTCCATGTGGATGGTGATGTTTATCCCGAGCTCATTCCTGAAATCGGTCTCTATCTGGTCAACGATCGAGTGTGACTCGAGGAAACTTCTGCCTGCGTCCATCTCCACATGGACAGTGACGAAATCGTTGTGGACCCCGTAGTTGTGAAGAACCAGATCATGGACTCCAAGAACACCCGGATAACCCATGATCTTGCCTGTGATCATGTTCACCCTCTCCTTTGTGGGCTTTATCCCTATCAGAGGAGCGACCTGTTCTTTGATGGTCTTAATGCTGTTGAATATTATAAAAAATGAAACAAGCAAACCAATCAGACCATCGATGTTAATTTTAAACACAGCAACAATGACCAATGCAGCCATTATCCCCAAGGTTGTCAGGATGTCGTTCCTGGAGTCTGACGCACTTGCCTTCAGGGCGTTGGAATCAATCAGTCTGCTGAATCTTCCGTATACAAGCATCTGTGAGATCTTGATCAGAACGGAGAAGCCAAGGGATATGAAGGTGAAGGCGTTGAGGACCAGATCCTCAGGGTTCAGCATCTTCTTGACCGAACCAACCGCGAACTGGATTCCCATCAGGAGCATGAACAGTCCTATGATGAAACCGAACAGGTACTCGTATCTTGCGTGGCCGTACGGATGCTCGCTATCAGGCTTCTTTGCTGCAAGAGAGAAGCCGACTATGGTAAGACAACTGGACACGCAGTCCGACAGGTTGTTCACGGCATCGGCAAGGACACCGATACTGTTGGATATGACACCGACCACAAGCTTCAGGGCACCCAAGAGGAGGTTGGATGCAATGCCGTAAACACCGGCGACCTTGGCGTAGTCGGTTCTGACCTTCGGGTCTGAGGTGTTGGTGTAGTCCTTCACAAAAAGCTTCTCAAGCATTCTAAACAGTATAAACCCCTTTCCTTGAAATTCAAGTGCCCTGACCGTGCTTGCCCCGAAGTCGGGGAACGATATATAGTAACTCAGAGTTCGGGTCCATAGCCCAATGGATAAGGCGCATCCCTCCGGAGGATGAAATGCGGGTTCGATTCCCGCTGGACCTAGATCAGCTCACCATTCTCCATCATGGACCTGTAACCGTCCGAGGAGAATATCAGGTGATCCAGAATCTCTATCCCCAAAATAAGACCAGCCTTCCTCAGCCTAGAAGTGACCTCGATGTCATCAGTGCTGGGCTCAAGATTGCCCGAGGGATGGTTGTGGGCAAGGACTATGGCTGTGGCCCTCTCCCTTATCGGGTCAGAGAACACCTCTCTTGGGTGAACGAGCGCACGGTTGATCAAACCTATACTGACCACGTTCATGCCTATAAGCTCATGGGCCCCGTTGAGCATGACCACAAGGAAGTGCTCCTGCATCCTGTCGCCATAGTGGCGCACAATGTTGAAGATCGAGTCAGGGTCCTTGCAGCTCCGCTGCTTGCCGAAGGTGAATCTGCGCCCAAGTTCCAGACAGGCGCAGATGCTAGCGGCCTTGGCGGGGCCAAGACCGTCTATCGTCTCAAGATCCTTGACCGTGAGGCCAAGGGTCTTCCTTTGGTCAATCAGGTCCAGTATGTCCAGAGCAAGGTCCTGCACAGGCCTCACCCTGCTCCCCTGGCCAAGGATGATGCACAGGAGCTCTATGTCAGAGAGCCCCATGGCACCTACGCTGTGCATACGCTCACGAGGTCTGTCCTCAATGGGCATCTCCTTGATTGACCTGAAATCAATGGTATGTGCTTCGTATCTCATACCCACCCTTACAGGGAAAACGTCGAAAAGATTAAGATTTTTTCAGGGGACAAACGAAAAACGACAAGCATCTGCTTGAGCTGAAAGAAGATGAAAAAACAAAAAATTTTTTTCCAAAGGAAAAAGCATCTTTCGTTTTCGAAAATTTTTCTTTCGATTCTGAAAAATAATTGTTTACAAAACCGAAAACCAGGTCTTATACTTAATATACGTATAAAGCAAAGGTAGGTATTCAATGGAGAATCTCAATCTGACAATGTTCAAGCAGTATGACATCAGAACAAGACACACAAGCCTGACTGATGAGCTCAAGACACGTCTGTACAATGCAGTTGCAGTCTACTACAGAGACTATGCCAAGGCTAAGTCCATCGTGATCGGAAGAGACGCCCGTCTCTATGTCCCGGAGCTTGCCGAGGGCCTTGCATTCTGGCTCAGAAAAGCCGGTCTGGACGTATATCTCAATCCACTTCCAATCTCAACCTGCCAGTTCTACTACTCCTGCATGAAGCACAGGGAATCTGCTGGCATCATGGCTACAGCCTCCCACAACCCTGCCGAGTATCTTGGTCTCAAGCTTGTCGGACCGGACGTTGAGCCCATAGCCTTCGGCTGCGGCCCTGCAGGTGGAATCGAGAAGATCAAGGAGCTCTACATCCAGAACGCAAAGGTCGAGGGTGACGCACACGGAAAGATCATAATCATCAACTACCTGAACTCCTACATCGACTACTGCATGAAGCTCTCCGGAGTCACAGAGGGAAGCCTCAAGGGCACGAAGATCATGCTGGAGGTCCTCAACGGATCAGCCGGAGCAGAGCTTGCACTCGCCTTCCAGAAGGCCGGCGCAGAGATCGACATCAGAAACGTCGTCCCAGACGGCTTCTTCAGACAGGGAGACCCGAACCCTATCATCGAGCCTTCCATCGCACCTGCCAGAAAGGCAATCAGAGAAGGAGACTTCGACTTCGGCTTCTGCTATGACGGAGACGGAGACAGAATCGACCTGATGGCCCCAAACGGCGAGCAGATCGTCCCGGGTCTCAACATGTCGATCATCGTCAAGAAGATGATTGAGATCTTCAAGGGCACCAAGATGGATGTCTATGCAGACGTCAAGGCAATCCCGATCTCCCTCTGCGAGATTGCAAAGAGCGGCGTGAAGGTCCACATCATTAGAAACGGACACTCCTTCATCAAGGCCAAGCTCAAGGACAACTGCGACAAGGGCTACATGGCAGCAGAGGAGGAGTCAGCCCACTACTACATGAACTACCCGTACGATCCTGATGACTTCTCAAAGGGCTTCGCCGCAATAGAGTCCACCCTCTTCATCTCACTGCTCACAGCAAGATGCTACAAGGAGGACCCGGCAGCCTACGAGAGAGCCTACAAGCTCCAGACCTCACTCTTCAGAGAGAGGGAGTGGCCGCTCCACTGCGAGGCAGCACCAGAGAGGATGCCTGCTTTGATGGACGAGGTAGAGAACAAGATGCGCGAGATGGGAGCAACCATCATCAAGGACATGGACGATGGAAGCGACCTGGACGCCTGCCTGATGAGGTTCAACCTCCCGAAGACCTTCGATGCCAACTACTCCCTTGATGGTGCCAAGTGGGCACAGGTTGCACAGAGAATCTCCAGAAGCGAAGAGGCAATGTGCAGATGGGAGGTCGTCTCCAACGATCCTGAGCTCTGCAAGAAGTACAACGACATGGTCAGGGAGATAACTGACCGCTACGTCAAGGCCGGATGGGCAAGGTACTGAGACCATGGATCTGAGCAAGAGAAGAGAACAGATACTGCAGGTACTCTCTGACAGCGGATATGTGACCGTCGAGGAGCTATCCCAAAGACTGGGGGTCTCCTCAGTCACGATCCGAACAGACCTGACAGCCCTTGAGGAGTCAGGTGCCCTGGTCAGGACCCATGGCGGCGCCATGAGGACGGAGAAGAAGAGCACCACAAGGCTTCTCTCCACAACCATGTCAGAGTACGAATCCCAGAAGAAGGCGATAGCCAGAAAGGCATCATTCTTCATCTCAGATGACAGCACCATAATCGTGGACTCCGGTTCCACCACAATCCACCTTATGGACTACGTCAAGGGAAGGAAGCTCACCGTCGTGACCAACTCCATCCCTGTGGTTGAGCAGCTGAAGAACGACAAGTCAGTGGAGGTCTTCGTCATTGGAGGAAGCCTCAAGCGCTCCTACATGGGCACCATTGGTCCTCTGGCGAATGCAGCCATGTCCCTTCTGAACGCAGACGTCTATTTCATGGGTGCAGCCAACTTCGACAAGGACGGGATCACCTCCACAAACCTGATGGAGGTCGAGCTGAAGAAGGCCATGATCAAGGCAGCCGACAAGGTCGTGTTCATGGCGGACTCCTCCAAGTGCGGAAGGAAGGCCTTCGCCTCTCTCTGCACCTGGGATGACATCGACGCCTTCGTAACAGACTCGATTGCCGATGATTTCAGAACCTTCCTTGAAGACAAGGGAATTGAGGTTTTGATACCCTGATTTTAAATAAAAGCAAAATAAAATGAAGAAGGCTCCAAAAATGGAGCCTTCTTTCGTCAAAATAGTTTATCAAATCAATTGTTCTCTTCCACAACCTCGGCCTCTCCGACCTCTTCTGTCTTCTTTGACTTTGTGAAAATCACAATCAAAGAGAATACAACGCTCAGGGAACCGATCACAATGAAGGCTATTGCAAGGACCTTGACTATCAGCTCGAGTGTCTCGACCGGCTTGAAGAAGAGGATGATTGCAATCAGGATCTGGATCACTGCCTCTGCCATGAAGTGACCGCGCATGTCCTTGATGTCGAATTCTCCGGCGACTGATGCGTTCTGTATTGAGACGACTGCAGAGAAGATCAGACCGATTGCGAAGATGTAGACCATGACGGTGAAGGCTTCATTGGCGGCGAAGATACCCATGATGATTGCAGCGAAACCGATCAGCGTCGACTCCATTCCCTTGATGGTTGTGAGGGTCTTGGTTGTGGTTGTGAACTTCCATTTCTTGACACCGACAAGGGTGTAGAGACCGTCCACCAGTGAGCCGATTCCTGCTGCGATCATGATGATCTTCAGGAAGGCATTTGCATGGTTGATGATAATGATACCGATTGCCAGTGCAACTGCACCGATCGAAAGGCCTTTGATTGAATACTTGATTCTTGTTGTCATATCGAATTCTCCTATTATTTCTCGGAAATGGAATAGGTCTCGACCTCAAAGATCAGAAGTGAGTTCGGACCCATGCTGCCGGTGGCCTGGCTCCCATAACCAAGATCCGGATGGATGTAGAAGATGTAGTGTGAACCCATAGGCATGAGCATTACGCCCTCCTTGAACCCCTCTATCACACTTGACATCGGGAATACTGAATGCTCTCCCCTTGCATAGGAGCTGTCCACGACGGTTCCGTCAAGGAGCTTGAGCTCATAGTCCAGCTCGACACTGTCCTCTGCAGCCGCCTTTGCTCCGGTTCCCTGCTTGATGATCTTGTACTGCAGACCGGACTTTGTGACCTGTATGCCCTCTGCCTTTGCATTCTCAGCAAGAAAAGCCTCTGCTGTGGCTAGATTCTCAACTGCCTGTGCCTGTACCCTTGCAGCATATTCTGCAGGATACTCGGAAAGGATGCTGTTAAGCTCGTCCAGCTCATAGAGCATGACGCCCTGTGAATAGCTGTAGACTCCCATGGAGCCCAGATTCTCATTTATCTCAGGCCAGTAGTAGTACTGATACATGTAGAAGTACTGCATTGCGCTGTCTGTGCCGTATGTTGAAGCAAGATAGAAACCCAATGCGTAGCTGAACTTCTCAGCCAAGGTGGTTGGCATACCGTTCTCATCAATTGCAAATGCAAAGCCAATGACAAAAATAGCCATCAGGCTGATAATCAATATTTTCTTGAGCATCTCGAACCCCTTTTTAGATGTTACTTTATTTTAGCGACTGGCTCTACGTCTTTCAATGGTACACACCAAAAGCACACAGAAGAAGCCGATTATTATTCCACTCAGCGAACCCAAGGCCCCAGCCAGAAGATCGGCAGGTTCGAAGGTTCTGTGGAAGTATGGCTGAATCAGCTCTATGCAATAGGCACAGACAAAGGAGAGAGAAAAGGCACCCAGCATGGGCATCAGGTTCCTTACCAGGATCCTATTCCTTGAATAAACGGCAAAACAGATCAAAAAGAGGAACGAAAGCGTGGTATAGGCCAGAAAATGACCACCCTTGTCACCACCTACGACATAGTTTGTGATCAGAACATCAGTGGCAAATGAAAGATATACAATCACCGCCATGCATATCAGGCTCAATACAAAGCCTATGATTCTCACAACTCTGGACACAGTTCCCCCTGATAATAGCCCCTTTCAACCATGGTCGCTTCCAGCTTCTGCAGGAACCTGTTCTTATCCGGAAACAATCTGGGGCTTGCCAATCTATGGTTTGGAGTTTCGCACATAAGTCTTTCAATTACAATATCGGAGTAAATTCTCCTGAGTATATACATCACGTCCTCTATATGCCTTGCCAGGCAAGGTGTTGTCACCTCACCTTCCAGAAACTCGTCATAGAGCCTTGTACCTGCAGCCACGTTGAGGTTGTGTATCTTGATGGCATCAGGATGCACCTGATTGATTACAGAGATGGTCTGGTCAAGTTCTGCTCTTCCCTCTCCAGGAAAGCCTGTAAGGACATGAAGGCACAGCTCGATGCCATGGTCCTTCACGGCCTTGGCCGCCTTTAATAGGCATGCAACATCATGACCTCGGTTCATTCGCCTCAGGATCCCATCGTTTCCGCTCTGCAGTCCAAGCTCTATGCAGACCTCCTTGCAGGACTCCTTGTAGGATGCTATAAGCTCAAGCTTCCTGTCATCTATGCAGTCAGGTCTAGTTGAGATTATCAACCCTTCCCAATTTCTCAGAGAGATGATGAAGTCATAGAGCTCCTTAAGCTTGTCATAAGGGGCGAAGGTGTTGGAGAAGGACTGGAGATATGCAGCGAAATGGTCGGTCTTGTACCTTCGTTGGACAAATTTGGTCCCACGATCAATTTGATTAATGATGTCCTGTTTATCGATTATCAGTAAACTTTTTTCATCAATACCCTGATTTTGAGACAGTGACTCGGACAACAAATCTATACAATTCACGAATTCGCTGTCATGTCTGTAGGAACTTTCCTTGGTCCGTAGATATGCTGCTCTGGCGCCCTGGCTGTCACAGTAGATGCAGCCCGATCCGTCCTTGCTTCTGCAGCGGTTCGGACAGGTGAAGCCTGCATCGATTCCCACCCTGAAAACCCTGTAGCCGTAGCGGCTGAGATTGTTCGCTGAATAAGATTTGTAAGGCAGGCCCATTTGGCACCGTCACTCGAATCTGGATTTGAGAATCCACTGGTTCCCGTTTATGAAGGCTTTGTAGTCCAGCTCCTTCTTCGCAGGAAGCTGAAGACCTGTAAGCCAGAGAACCTTGTCTGCACAGGCGACCCCTATGCCTCTGTCCTTGCGGTAGGCCACGACTGTTCCAGGCTCCTTGTCGGAGCAGTCATCGGAAGACTCGATGTCCTCGAAGCCACCCCAGACTCCGGTTATGGCGATGTCTGTGCCGTTGACCTTGGCCCAGGCCTTAGGCCATGGGTAGCAGGCCCTGATCTGGCAGTGGAGCTCCCTTGCGGTCCTGTGGAAATCCAGAACCCCTGTCTCCCTTGTGATCATTGTGCAGTAGCTGGCCTCCCCTTCCTGTGGCTTTGATGAGACCTCACCTGAGACTATCCTCCTGAGCAGGTCAGGGACAAAGGAAGCTGCCTCCTCAGAGACCAGGGTGGTCAGACTCTGGGTGTTCTCTTTTCCGGTAAGCGGAATCACATGCCTTCCCCAGATGTCACCCTCATCCATCCTAAGACCAATGTCCTGAAGTGATATGGTTGCCTCCTGCAGACCTGAGAAGATGGAGAACTGGATCGGCGACGGTCCACGGAACAGCGGGAGCGCCGAAGGATGGACGTTGAACCTTCCATTCGAAAACAGATCCAGGAACATGGGTCCGAAGATCTTTCCGAAGGCGAAGGTCACCAAGGTGTCAGCCCCAAGCTCCTTCACTGCCTGTCTTGCAGGTGTGCGAAGGCTCTCGAACTGGAGCACAGGGATCCCAAGCTCTGAAGCCGCAGCCTTGACCGGTGTAGGTACAAGCTTGCTGGAGCGCCCGACGCTTCTGTCACAGGAGGTGAGAACACCAACGACATTGAAGGAGGAGCTCAGCTTTCTCAGAAGAGGCACAGCGATGTCCGGAGTACCGGCGAACAGGATCCTTGGTTCAGTCAATTTCTTCTTCCCTTCTGGCGTCTGTTCTTCTTCTCATAAGCACGGATGACCTTCTTCTTCTCATCCTCATTGAGGTGGTCAATGAACAGCACTCCGTCAAGATGGTCGTTCTCATGCTGGATGACCCTGGCCATCAGGCCTGAGGCCTTCAGAGTGAACTCCACTCCGTTTGCATCCTGGGCCTTGACTATGACCTTTGAAGGACGCACCACATCATGGTACACGCCAGGTACGCTGAGACAGCCTTCCTCGTACGGGTTGGTCTCGACCGAGGTACCGATTATCTCCGGGTTTATGAACTCGCGCTTCGTTCCATCAGGGAGCGAAACGATGAAGAATCTCTTATCGACTCCAACCTGAGGTGCGGCAAGGCCTACACCATCGGCCCCCTCAAGGGTCTCGTACATGGCCTCGAGGAGAATGTGGAGTGCATCATCGAACTCTGTGACCTTCGTGCATTTCTCACGAAGAACTTCATCACCAATTTTCACTATATCAAGCATACTTGAAATATATACAAACCTTCAGGATGTTTCAACGCTCACAGAAGATCTGTGGGGTCCATATCTATGTCCACAGACACATTGTACGGGACCTTGACCTCTTTCATCACCCTGTTCAGCAGGCTGAGCATGTCTGCAGGGTTGGTCGAGCGCAGAAGGATCTGGAACCTGTAGTAGGTGCGGATCTTCTCTATTGGGCATTCCGAGGCACCATAGACCAGGGTCTTCCTGGCCTGGGATGTCAGCATCTTTGCTAGTGTGTCCGCAAAGCCCCTGGCTGCAGCTGCATTTGAGGAACGCACCACAATGTTCACCATTCTGGAGAACGGAGGGAACTTGGTGTCCTTCCTGATTGAAAGCTCCTGGTTGAAGAAGCCCTCGACATCGCCCTTCGCGGCGAACGATATTGCAGGGTTGTCCTTCATCCTGGTCTGGACGATGACCTCCCCGTTCGAGTCCGCACGACCTGAGCGGCCGGAGACCTGCACCAGAAGGTCAAAGGTCCTCTCCTCCGCCCTGAAGTCAGGGATCAGAAGCCCGCTGTCAGCCATGATGATCCCCACAAGCTGCACATTGGGGAAGTTAAGCCCCTTGGCTACCATCTGGGTTCCAAGGAGAATCTGTATCTTGCCTGCTCTGAAGTCGTCCAGGGTCTTCTGGATGTTGCTTCTGTCCTTTGCCACGGTGTCCGTGTCCAGCCTTGCAACCCCGTACAGAGGAAAGAGCCTTGAGATCTCCTGCTCCACCTGCTCAGTGCCGAAGCCCGAGTACATGACGTCCATGGACCCGCAGTCCGGACAGACTGTGATAGGCTTCTGCGAATAGCCGCAGTAATGGCACTGAAGCACATTGTGCCTTTTATGGTAAGTCAATGCTATATCACAATTTGGACACTTCAGTTCATAGCCGCAGCTTCTGCAGTGGAAGTAGTAGCTGAAGCCCCTTCTGTTCAGAAAGAGGATCACCTGCTTTCCCGATGCAAGGGTTCTGAGCATCTTCTCCTGCAGAACCTTGCTGAAGATCCCCTCCTCCTTGGACATGTCAGCTATCTCCACTCGTGGCATGCTTCCGCCGCCCACCCTGTGTTTGAGATCTATTCTGACCATCTTCGAAGGGTCCTTCATCATCTGCCAGGACTCAAGACTCGGCGTTGCACTTCCCATCAGGAGCTTTCCACCGCAGTCGGAGATCCTCTTCTGGGCGACCTGCCTTGCATGGTAGCGCGGAGCATTGCCGCTCTTGTATGAATTCTCATGCTCCTCATCGATGATGATCATCTTCAGATTCGAGAAAGGAGCGAATACTGCACTTCTTGCCCCAATTACAAGTCCGACTTCGGAACGCTTGATACGCCTCCATTGGGCAATTCTTTGGGAATCGGTCAATCCTGAATGGAGGATGGCCACGTTGTTCTGGAATCGCTTGAGGACCTGCAGGGCAAGCTGGTGTGTCAGCGTTATCTCAGGGACCAGATAGATCACCTGGCCACCTTCTGCAATGACCTTCTCTGCACAGCGCAGGAACACCTCCGTCTTGCCTGAGCCTGTGACACCGAAGAGGTAGTACATACGGTGGTCGGTCTCCATGACGGTCTTTACGGCGTTCTCCTGCTCCTCAGAGAGTGTGACATCAGGTCTGGGCATGGCCTCATCGGCATCAAGGCCCGAGAACACAGTGTCCCTGCGTCCGCCTGGGATCATTGTATCCAGAACCTCTCCACGGCTTGAGAAGTAGAACTTCTCCATCCAGACGGCAAGCTCGTAGTCCTTGCGGTCAAAGATGGGCTCCTTGTCGATCACTCGGGTTATTCCCTTGATCTCGAAGTCCACTGATGGAGCCTTGTCCATGACATCGATGACATAGGCCTGCAGATTGCGCTTCCCGAAGGGGACCATTACACGCATCCCGGCCTGGACGGTCATCTGGTCGGAGTCGAAGCTGTAGGTGAATTCAGACTTAAGTGGTATAGGGACAACCACCTGTGCATAGCGGATCATCAGCTGGCACCACCTGGCATGAGCCCAAGATAGCGGGCCAGCTTCTTAAGGTCATCCCAGACTGCGCGCTTCAGGGAAAGGTCCCTGAGAACTGCAGCCGGATGGTATGTGCACATCATAGGTATCCCATCATAGAAGAAGAACTTACCTCGCAGTGCGCCCATCGTAGCATCGGGTCTGCCGGTCATGAGAGTTGAGGCAGGCTTTCCCAGACAGAGTATGGCCTGTGGACTTATGAGCTCGATCTGCCTCTTGAGGAAGGCAAAGCAGCTGGCCTTCTCATCAGGATAGGGGTCACGGTTCTGTGGAGGTCTGCACTTGACGGTGTTCGTGATATATACGTTTGTTTCTCTGCTCAGCGATATGGCGGCAAGCCACTTGTCCAGATACTGGCCGGCCTTTCCCACGAAAGGAATGCCCTGAAGGTCCTCGTTCTCACCCGGGCCTTCACCTATGACCATGACTATAGGACGATCCTTGCAGCCTATTCCGAACACCACGTTGGTCCTGGTCTTGCAAAGACCGCACCTTGTGCATCCCATGGCATCCGAGCAGAGGTTCTGATATGTCATAAGCAGCCTTTCATCCTCAGGCTGCGCAGGTTTCTCCTCCTGGAACAGACTCTGTGCAGGCTCCACCTTGGCCACAGGCTTAATATCAGGAAGGATCTTCTCAACAGTCTGTGAGAAGTCACGTCCTGAGTGTTCACCTTCGGTGAAATCCTGCTTCAGAACATCCTGGAACGAGTCTAGAAGGGCATCCGTCCTGCTCAGGGCATTGGACAACGCTTCACGTCTGGTCTTCAAATCCTCAGTGTCCATACTTCTCCTCGAACCATTGATATTCATCAGGGTCATAGCTGACCCTCCAAAGATAAAGACCGTCTGAAGGGGCGGTCTTCCCTGCACGTGAGCGGTCCTTGGCCTCAAGGGCATCCTTGAAGGCGGCAACCGAATCACCTCTGGCGCCGAACTCCAGCATGGAGCCCACCAGGGACCTCACCATATGGTAAAGGAATGCGTTTCCGCATACCTTGTAGCAGAGGATCCTCTCGCCGTACATGGACTCCACCCAGGAGAAGGACGACTCGTACATGTCGCGAACCTTGCTGGGGCAGATGTCCCTTGCAGAGGCGAAGGTCGTGAAATCGTGCGTTCCGATTACGGTCTCTGCATATGAATTCAGAAGGTCAATGTCCGGAAACTCCTTGAGTCTTGTGACAAGTCCCTCTGTGAAGCTGTCGTGCATTATGCCGGTTCTGCAGAAATACCTGTATTCCCTGGCCATGGCACTGTATCTTGCATGGAATGTGGGCTCCACATCCCAGCTGCGTTTAACTCTTACACTGTATGGAAGCAGCGCATTCAGACCCAGATGGAAGGCCTTTGCAGGAATGTCGCAGACATCGAACTCCGCATGGGCGACCTGCCCGTAGGCATGCACACCGCTGTCCGTCCTGCCACTGCCGACTATCTCCACGTTGCGGTCCCCAATCAGACCGATAACGGCCTCCTTCAGGGTGTCCTGCACAGAGACCCCATTGTTCTGGACCTGCCAGCCGTTGAACTGCCTGCCGTCATAGCAGACCTCAAGGGCCACACGTCTTCTTCCTTCAGGGGCTGAGAACTCTGCTGGTCTCTTCCAATCACTGCGCGCCATCGGAGCACTCCACAGATTCAAGCACCACCATGGCTATTGCAAGAGGCATCTCATGGGTGAGTGTAAGGTGGATGACTGAAAGCGGCGCATTGTCCAAGGTCTTTCCGGACAGCTCAATGAACGGTCTTCCGCTGTCGTCGCTGCAGGTTGTGATGTCACTTGGAATCACTATGTCGGAGAAACCGGTCCCACGTGCCTTGGCATAGGCCTCCTTGACGGCGAAACGGGATGCAAGGAACTGGGCCCTGATATCCTCATGGGCATTCTCCAAAGCCTTGTACTGCTCGATCTCCGCCGGACTGTAGACCTTGTTTATGAAGGCCTCTCCGAGATTCTTGACACGCTGGATTCCAACGGCATCTATGCCTGTCCCGAGGATCACTGGGCAGCCTCCGAACTGACGAAGTAGACCCTGACCTGGCTTGGTTTGGTATAGATTGAGATCTCCGAGGTGTTCACGTATTTCTGCAGATCACCAGTGTCGATCTCCACTGTTGCATAGTTGATTCCCTCACGGTTGACGGTTGAGAAGTCCACTGTGAGATAGATGCTTGAGGCGTCGATCATATAGATTTGGTCCTCTGTTCCCTGGATGATCAGATCGATGCTTGAAGGGATGTTGCTGGTTGCCGTGTAGCCTGCAGGGAGCTTCACCTCAACAGGGAGTGATACCTTCCTTGATGTCTGGATCGAGAATACAAGGACGAAGTACACGAAGATGGCCAGGATGAAGCAGATCAGCTTGATCTGCCAGTTGTAGAAGACCTTCTGGAAGAACTTACTGCGCATCGCTACGGGCCTCCTCTGATGAATTCGGCTGCACGTCAAGGTAGTTGAACAGTGAGAGCAGCATGCTCTTTATCTCGTCGTGGGAGAGATCGTAGTAGAGGTTCCCGTTACATGCCAGAGAGATTGCACCGGTCTCCTCGGAGACGACGATGATTGCGGCATCGGATTCCTCGGCCATTCCGAGGGCGGCTCTGTGTCTTGTTCCGAACGATGCCCTTATGTCCGTCTGACCTGAGAGCGGAAGATAGCATCCTGCTGCGATGATCTTGGAGCCCTGGATGATCATTGCTCCGTCATGGAGCGGAGTGTCGTGGTCGAAGACCGTGACGATCAAGGCGCTTGAGATATCGGCGTTGACCCTTGTTCCACTGTCGATGATGTTCTTGAGAGCCAGCTTTCTAGGGAAGACGATCAATGCACCACGCTTGGACTGGACAAGACGCTGGCAGGCGTTGAGGATGGTCTCGATCTGGTCTGATGAGGTCTGTGCACCACCGATTCTGAAGAGTCTGTTGCGTCTGACACCAGGGGTGAAGGTTCTTCTGAGCTCCGGCTGATAGACAACCGCCAGGAATACGGCGGCAGGGACTGCACAGACCCTGAGGACCTTCTCCATGACGCTGAGACCCGTAAGTCTGCAGAAGAAGTAGACGAACACATAGATCAGAACGGACCTGATGAGCTGTGTGGCCCTGTTCTGGGCCAGCGCAATGTATGCGTTGTAGAAGAACACCGTAAGCAGAACAACCTGTGCGGCTGCTCTGATCCAGTCAATTATGGTTACTGGCATTGCAACTCCTCGCTTCCCGAAAGTGGGACTTTTAAATTATATACGATTATACGTCAAACAGGAAGAGCAATGGTTTTCAGAGATTTCAGTTTTTTGGCCATGTCCGAGCCGCACACTATTGTGACGCTGCTGTCCTTGTCCATCACGGCGGCTATCTTGGCTGCCGAGGCCTCCAGGTCGGACCTGCTCATCTGGAGCAGAAGACGTCTGCGTCTGAGGTACAGCCCGGAGCCCATTCCGTAGAGCATTCTCCTGAAGGCCTCGGAGCTCTTGGACTGAGGCGAGAGAGGTCTTATCTCCCTGCCAATAATTGTGACGATGGCGTACTCGATCTCGTCCTCGTCAAGCTCCTGGGACAGGGCCTCCCTGAAGGCCTTGAAGGACTGCTTCACACCCGGGTCACGATAGGTCGAGAAGACGAAAAGATCCTCCATCCCGTCAACGTGGCTCTCCACTCCATAGGCCCCGTTCACACCACGCACCGTGTTCCACAGATAGCCCGACGAGAGCACAGATGACAGCAGTGCCGAGGCCACATAGTCTTTCTCAGTGGTCCTTACAAAGTGCACCGCAAGGGCATTGAAGGCAGGACCAGAGGGCACCGTATACACAATAGGTCTGTCCACACTGCCCACAGCAGTAGGATTCTTGAAGTTCCTATAATAGGAAGAAGTCCTTACAAACTTACCGACCTTGAACTTATCTGCAAATATAGAAACGATTTGCACAAGTTTATCCTCGTCCATCTCGCTGCCCACATGGACCTTCATGGCACGCTGTGTGAACACCTTGCTCCAGAGCTTAGTAAGCGATGCTGACAAACTTTTCCAGGTGGTTTCACCCTCTTCCAGATCCTTCTTCAAGGCCGAAAGGTAGAACCACTGGGCAGTGCCCATGTTGATCTCGCTCTCCATTGCCGTAGCTGAGAAAATGCTTGAGGCGTTCATCACCGCATAGGAGTTTCCGCTGTAGGTGTAGCCGCTCTCGAACTCTGTTATCATGTCCGAAAGAGAGGCCTTGAGCCTTGAGAAATCACTGAAGTCCGGGTCGGTCAGAAGCTCCGCCACAAGGTCCATCGCATCCACCAGATCGGACTCCAGCATCTTGGCCTTTACCACCACCAGACTGACCGGTTTGTGATGCCTGTCGGCACCTGCGCTCGGGTACATGAAGAAGCTTCCGGTGAGCATCTTGATCTGGGTGCTGAGCTGTGTGAAATCTAGCCTCTTCGTGCCGCACATCTGCATGGCTCTGACCAGAAGCGGTAGCAGACGTTTCTCGGACTCCGACAAACCCTTTGTATCGAAGGCAAGACTCAGATAGACTATACCTCTTGTGAACACATTGTAGGTGTAGAGCCTAGCGCCTGTGGCAAGCTTGTGGAGGTTGTTGTGATAGCTCTTGATGCTTCTTGGAAGATCCTCTCTGGTTATCCTCTCTATGGTTGCAAGGGCCTCCGGGGAGTCAGGGGTGTTGACGAAATTCTCATAGGCAAGGCGGTCCTCTTCCGAAGCCATCAGACCCATCGCCCTCTGCATCTCCAGCTTCTCCTGCAACGAGGCCTGGAACTTCTCGTCATACTGGTCATCAGACTCCACGGTCAGAAGACAGCGCCTGTCGTTCTGGAGAAGATACCTGTCCATCCAGGACTCGAAGTATCTTCCCTGGGCGACCTTTGCCTTGAGCCTTTCAAGCCTGCTGATGTTGGCTACCCCAAGCTCCGGGTCCTGTCCCCTGAGCCAGCAGCGTGCAGCCTTGAGGCAGGTTGCAATTCCGAACGGAAGGCCGTCTCCGGGGATCTCCTGGATCTTGAACTCAAGGCGCTTGATTGCGGCCTTGACGGCATCCTCAGGAAGACCATCTCGCACATAGCCTTTTATCTGGTCGATAAGGAAGGCCTCTATATCATCCTCCCTGCCCTCCTTGGCATGGCTGAAACCTGCTGAGAAAGTCAGAACAGGGCTGTCCACATCCGTTCCGCTTAGAGGATTCAGGTCCTCTCCGAGTCCGGATTCCATTATTGCCTTGTAAAGCGGGGCTCCAGGATTTCCAAGGAGTATGTCCACAAGCACCGATGCAGTCAGCACCTCCAAGGGATCAGAGCCGCAGGAAGTCAGCCAGGTAAGCACAACACTTCTGGAATCTCCAGCTGGGCAAGTGGCCTTAACGCGCATAGGTTTCAATTGTTCTTGCAGATAGTTTTCCGATTTAGGAATGATTTTCTCGCCTTTTTGGCGGTTGTTAAGGTATCTTTCCTCCAACTTGTCCAGATATTCAGAGGTATCAAGATCCCCGAAGAGAAAGAGCCTGCAGTTGGATGGGCTGTACCATTTGCGGTAGCGCTCAAGATACTCCTCATATGTCAGATCCGGAATGCAGTAAGGGTCTCCGCCGGAATCGAACTCATAAGGTGTTCCACAGAACATCTCCTTGGTCAGGTTTGCCTGCACCACGGAGTCCTCGGTGCTCCGGCCTCCGCACATCTCGTTGAAGACCACCCCGTCGTACTTGCCCTCAAAGCTTCTTATCCCTTCCTGATAGAAGGACTGCTTCCGAAGAAGAGGATCGAACACAGCATCTGAGTAGATGTCGAACAGTATGTCGAAGTCCTTCTTCAGCGGAGAGGCAAACGGATACATAGTCTTGTCCGTGAAGGTTATTGCATTCAGAAAGGTGTTCGGGCTGGAGAGCAGAACCTGAGAGAACGGATCCTTGACAGGAAAGCGCCTTGAGCCGCAGAGCACAGTATGCTCCAGGATATGGGCGACACCCTTGCTGTCCTCCGACGGAGTGTTGAACATGAAGACGCAGCAGCGCTCCTGGTTGCTGTTCCTTATATGGAAGACCTCCATGCCTGTGCCCTGATGGACATAGTGGAATGAAGTGCCCTCGTATTCGGGCATCGGGGTTTCCTTGATCAGATCAAACATAGACTGCCTTGACCAGTGTGTAGGCTATATCGGCGAGTTTCTTGAAGGCGCTCTGGATTGCAGCCTCCTCCGTCTCACCGAAGGCGCTTGAGTAGATGACATCACTCTGGTACAGAAGTTTTGATGTACTGCACTGGTACAGGGACACAAGTCCCTCGGCGCTGGCAGCCACAACGCCTGTACTTGATGATACGGAATCCAAGAGTCCGATGCGGATGACAAGCAGACAGTTCTCGGTTCTTCCGCTGTGGTTGAACTCGTAAAGGACATCAAGCTCGTCATCAAGCTCTGCATGGAAGGAGGCGGCCTGGAAGCCGTCAGCCTTCATCATATCCGCGATGTAATCGGATATGTCCGTGGAACCTGTCACGTAACCCAGCTTGTCATGCTCTATTACAGCAGTGGCCAGACTCCCAAGAGTATAGGACTTGGAATAGTTGAACACCACCGACTTGGAGGCTATCAGTGAGGACAGAGCCTGGACCTTCTCCTGGTCAGGTGCAGAAGCCAGAGCTGCAAGCTCACTTGACAGGTTCAACGAGAATGCGATGCTTCCGCTTCTTGCAAGAGATCCGTTTATGGATGTGAACGAGAAGGTTCCATCGGAATCGGTAAGGTAGACGAAGCTGTCCTGGTATTCAGTTCCTGTGGTGTCCACAGCCTTGTAGGTGGCCAGGACTTCTGCACTGGATACCGCAGATGACACGAAGGTCCCCTTCCTTGTAAGCGATATTGTACATGTTGCCGCCGAGGGCCTTGGGTTCACCACAGCTGTTGTGATGCTTTCCAGAAGCTCCACCACAACGTCATAGAGCTCGTCGAAGGAGTACTCGGAGTTTATGTAGTCCTCTCCGATGCCCAATGCCATGACCTTCATGTAGTTGCTGACTGCACGAAGCTCCTTTCCGGATTTGACATACTCGTCACCCTCTAGGACGAGGCTCTCGATCTCCGCCGCAAGTGCAGCCCTACGCTTCGTCTCGTCAGAGGTCTCAAGATCCAGAAGTTCCCTGTTGATCACTGCATGGAGATAGACCGTGACCTGGCCTTCCTGGGTTGCAGTGTATCCGTCATTGATGCTAAGACCAATCTGGGAGATCGTTCCAAGGACGCTGAGCTCCCTGTAGGCCTCCTGACCAAGATCCGATCCTGTTGCAATGGACAGCTGCTCGATTATATCTGAATAGGCAAGAAGCTCAGCCTGCCTCTCAGTCGAGGCGTGGCCTTCGCCGACCATTCCGGTGTTGTTCTTCCCCGTGTTGACCTCAGGGTCGTAGTACCAGATCGGAAGACCAGAGAAGTTGGATTTAAGGATTGCGCTGAAGGATGTGCACCCCGTAAGGACGAACAGACCCAGCACTGCCAAGAGCAATGCCGGAATCAGTCTTCTACAACGCCTTCTCATAGACTCAATCCAACTCCTATATACGGTGAGAACTCACTACCTTTTCCACTGAGAAGAAGCCAGGCGGCTCCGACCTCCCAATTGAAATTCCCGATGTTGTGCCTATAGGAAAAACCATAACCGGAGGCAAAGGTTACCGCAGAGGAGATCGATGCTCCCACAGCTCCCCATCCAACCAGCTTGCCGTTCTCTATGAAGGTGTTCTCGGAATCCCACAGACGTGCTATGGGAACCATCACATCAAGACCCGCCAAGGCCACAACAGAGATTCCAAGGGTATTGCCGTAGCTTGCTCCCACCATCACCACAGGGCAGAACGGATAGATCGGCGATGTGATACTGTATGAAACAAAAGAATACCCTAAAGAGCCAATGATATTCAAAGAATTAAGTGGTCCTCTAGGACTCAGACTACTATTTCTCTGGTAATCATCCCTTGAGACAAGCTTGTCGAACACGACGATGTCGTCTCTGACGCTCTTGACTATGATCACATTTGAGCTCTCGTCGACAAACACCTGTCCACGCTTTGGCGTAGCAGTGAAGTCATTTGACGAGATGCTGTTTCCATATACGTAGACCAGTGAGTCCGCAAAAACAGACAAAACCAGAACGAGGCACAGGATAAGAGCAGCCAGGACCTTCTTCACCTTAGTTGGCCCACTGCTTGATGATCTCTACAATGAGGGCGACGCTGTCGTTCATTGCATCCAGTGCTGCCCATTCATATCTGCTGTGGTAGTTGTGTCCACCGGTGTACAGGTTCGGACATGGAATTCCGGCCATCTCGGCGATTCTGGAGCCGTCCGTGCCACCTCTGATGATCTCTGTTCTAAGAGGCTGGCCCAGGACCTTTCCAGCCTCGAATATTGCGTCGATCGCCTTAGGGCTCTTCTTTGCGGCATCTCCCATGTTCAGGTAGCTGACCTTTGCGTCGACTGTGACCTTTCCGCCGTAGTACAGGGCCTCGATTGTCTTTCCAAGGCTCTTGAGGACCTCGATCCTTCTCATCAGATTGTCATAGTCAAAGTCCCTGAGGTACAGGGTGACATCGAACTCGGTTGCGTTTCCGCTTGCGTTCTGTGCGCAGTAGTAGCCGTAGCGACCATCAGTTGCTTCAGGGCTCTCAGCCTGCGGAAGTGCTGTGATGAACGATGCCGCCATGGTCAGTGCGTTGACCATCCTGCCTCTTGCGGCACCAAGATGATAGGAGACTCCGGAGAAGTGGACCTTCACAGTTGCAGCGTTGAAGCACTCCTCCTCGATCACGTAGCGCTCGCCGCCGTCGACAGTGTAGAAGGCCTTTGCATGAAGGCGCTTTGCATCGAAGAAGTCCATGCCGAAGCCGGTCTCCTCGTCCGGTGAGAAGAGAACCTCAATCTCTCCGTGCTTGATCTCAGGATGCTTGACCAGATATGACACAGCTGTCATGATCTCCGCGATTCCACCCTTGTCGTCACAACCAAGAAGGGTGTCACCCTCTGATGTGATGATCTTCGACCCTGCGTACTGAGGAAGTTCAGGGTTGGTTGCAGCCTCGATGACCAGGCCGTTCTTCAGCTTGATGTCTCCGCCCTTGTAGTCGTTGACAACCGGCTTGACGTGGTTGCCATCGACATCGTCTGCGGTGTCGACATGGGAACTGAATGCAATTGCAGGAAGTCCGGCATCGGTTGCAGGCACACGGGCCAGAAGATAGCCGTGCTCGTCCAGACAGACATCGGTCAGGCCGAAGCCCTTGAGTTCGCCCTCCAGCAAACGGAGAAGGTCCCATTCACCTTCAAACGACGGGTGCTTCTTGTCCGCCAACGACTCGATGCTCATGGTATCGACAACCGCATATCTCAGAAAACGCTCCAGAACCTCTGCTTTGAACATTCCTAATCTCCTCTATTAATATAAAAGCATTATTGCACAAAACCACAATTGAGGAAACTCGAAACCAGTACGACATCAACTCAATTCAAAAAGTTCTTCCTTGCCCTTGTACTCCCATAGGAGTATAATTAACCATGAAGATGCGATTGTACCATGGTTCATCACTGATTGTAGAGAAGCCTTGTTTTGGATCCGGAAAGAGGATGAATGACTTTGGCCTTGGGTTCTATTGCACTGAGCACCCTGACATGGCCAAGGAATGGGCCGTCCGGGAAAACAGGGATGGCTATGTGAACCGATATTCAATTGAAACCGAAGGACTGTCCATCCTGAATCTCAACACAGAGGGATACAACGTTCTCCATTGGCTTTCAATACTGCTTGAGAACAGGGTCTTCGAAATAAGATCACCCCTTGCCTTGGAGGGAAAGGAGTACCTGCTGGAGAACTTTCAGGTCAATTTCAAGGATTATGACCTGATCAGAGGCTATAGGGCCGATGACAGCTATTTCTCCTTTGCGCAGGACTTCATAAGCGGCAGCATCTCCCTAAGGCAGCTTTCGAATGCCATGATGCTCGGTGACCTTGGAGAGCAGATAGTCCTGAAGAGCAAAAAGGCCTTCGATCGCATCGCTTTCGATGGATACGAGGTTGTACAGAGCCGGGAATGGTATGAGAAACGTGCAAAGAGGGATGAGGATGCAAGAAGACAGTACCTTGATGTTGAAAGGAACAGAAGACAGAAGGGAGACATCTTCATCTCACAGATAATCGACGAGGAGTTCAAAGGCAATGATCCACGCATACGATAGAATCTATCTGCAACAGGCCCAGAGCTCATTCGGTACTATGCTCGACTATGCTGTCCATGACCTTGGAATGCC
>DMOO01000210.1 GCA_003456855.1 Sphaerochaeta sp. | reverse complement strand
AGCTCGTCGGGCTCATAACCCGGAGGCCGTAGGTCCGAGTCCTACCCCTGCTAAAAACGGAAAACCAAGGCTTAGTCCTTGGTTTTTTGTTTTTAAGAGGAATTGTGAGGACGAGGACCGAGGAGCAAGGCAGGCGCATTGCCTTGCGACGAAGGCGGTGTAGCGTAGCGACGAGTCCTACCCCTGGTAGGCGGTGTAGCGTAGCGACGAGTCCTACCCCTGGTAGGCGGTGTAGCGTAGCGACGAGTCCTACCCCTGCGATACTTTGCTTTGCTCGGCTTTGCTTGGCGTGCTCGGCCTGCTCTGCTTGCTTGATCTGCTCGGCTTACTCGACGTGCTCTCCCTGCTCTGCCTCCTTGACTGTTTTGCAAACTAAGATACAATGACTGGTATGAAAAAGATTATTGTTATAGCTATCTTGGCATTTGTCCTCACTGCTTCCCTGTTCGCAGGCTATATTGGAGTGGAGGCCGGTGCAGGCTTGAACTTGAGGGATATAAAGATAAGAAACGATGAAGGCGAGTACGTCAAGAAGTACTCAGATGAGATCTACTTCATCTCTGTGACCGCAATCGGCGAGATCATGGACTACATGAACGAGATAGGCTTCGGCGGCGAGGTCACCTTCGAGAAGCCGATCTCCTGGGTACGCTACAACAAGGACGTCGACGTCTCCAGCTATCCCCTGAAGATCAGAGAGCTCTGCGCCTATGCCATCTTCCCAAGTGGAATCTACTACACCTCAACCTTCAACGTTGATGGTGGACTATTCTACAGAGTGGAATCCCTCGCCTCCCAGGTCGGCGGACAGAGGATACACACAATCGGTGCCATGGGAAAGTTCGAATACGTCTTCGACAACCCATCCTTCGTGGTTCCAAGAATCGGCGTCAAGGTCAAGGTCCCTCTTCTGACCTTTGCCAGCGACGACACAAGGGTCATCACAGACGGTATCTCTCTCAGTGCCTATCTCACCGTCGGTTTCGGCGAATGATTCACTAAATCCAATTGAACGAGTTTGCTTTATTATTATATAGTATATAGTATATGAAGGTTGTAATTCTTGGTGCCGGGCGTAGAGGAATCAGACTCGCTAGACATCTTGTCGAGGAAAACAAGGATGTCATTATCATCGATGAGGACATCGAGGACGTCAACACCGCTATGTCACAGGTCGACTGTCTCGCTTTCAGAGGCAGTGGAACAAGTCTCGAGGATCTGAGTGATGCAGGCGTGGACGATGCAGATGCATTCGTCGCCCTCACCGGAAGTGACGAGACCAACCTGGTATCAAGCGGAATCGCAGCCTCCGAGTTCAAGGTACCGCTTACAATTGCATCTATCAGAAACCTCTCATACACGGGATACAGTGGAATCGGAAACTCCCTAATGGGAATCAGCCACATAGTAAACCCGACACAGGAGGTCGCCCAGTACATCTACCAGGATGTCGAGCGCGGAATCTACAGCGACATCATCTCCTTCGAGAACTCCTCCCTTCTCCTGTACAACGTCTTCGTCGAGAACGGCTCACCGTACAACAACAAGATGGTCAAGCAGGTCAGGATGGAGCTCAACGCCAACTTCATCATCGCTGCCCTCAACAGAAATGGAGAGGCAATCGTCCCTAGCGGAGACACAGTCATCCGCCCAGGCGACACCCTCAGCCTTGTCGCACACGAAAACAGCGTAGACAAGATCCTCTCCTCTGTCGGAAGAAGGAAGCAGAAGCCGAAGAGAATCGCAATTGTCGGAGCCACGCAGGTGGCCGACTTCCTTCTCAAGGCTATTCCGAAGTACCAGCACAGGGACATCGCCCTGATCGACATGGATAAGGAAGTCTGCGAGAAGATGGCAACCATGTACCCTGATGTCCTGGTCCTGAACGCCGACATCACAAACGAGTCCGTCTTCGAGGAGGAGAACCTCGGAGCCTTCGACCTGATGATCTGCCTCACCTACAACGACGAACTGAACATCATCACGGCCAGCTACGCAAAGCACTTTGGAATAAAGAACAGCATGGCTCTGGTCAACCAGAACCCGAACTATGTCAGAATGGCAAGCCACCTTGGAATAGACAGCATCATCTCAACGCAGGATGTTACGGTCGATTCGCTGATGAGATACATGCATGGCCAGAACGTAGCCAGTATGCATTCGATGTTCGATGGACAGATAGAAGCCTTTGAATTCACGATAACCAAGGGGAATCCGGTCATCGGAACTGCTCTCAAGGACATTGACATGAGGGGCAAGGGAATCATCGCGGGAGTCACGAAGAAGGACGGGACGACAATGATCCCAGGCGGTCTCTACGTCATAGAGTCTGGCGATGCCCTGATCACAATCGTGGAGAGAAAGTCAGCCGACTTCATCCAGAAGCTGCTTCATGTCGGCTCAGCTCTGGAGCAAAAGAAGGGTTGAGATGAATCTTAAGAAAGACATCAAGCTTCTTGCCCTCATCCAGATATTCATTGCAATTCTCATGATAGCCCCTCTCTCTGTGAGTCTTTTCTACGGAGAGGATATTGCGGCAAGGGCCTTCCTCATAACAATGGCCCTGATGGTCACCTTCTCAGGCGGAGCCTTGATCATCCTCAGAAACGTGGAGATCACAAACCTCAAACAGCGTGACGGATACTTCTTCGTCACCTTCACATGGATAATCGCAACTGCATTTGGAGCCATACCTCTGGTTCTCTCAGGGGATTTCAAGTCATACAGTGCAGCCTTCTTCGAGATAATGAGCGGATTCACCACAACAGGAGCCACCGCTCTAACAGACATCGAGGGTTGCTACAAAGGAATCCTCTTCTGGAGAAGCATGACCAACTGGCTTGGCGGAATGGGAATCGTCGTTCTGTTTGTCGCCCTGCTCCCTGCAATCGGAGCAAACATGGGAGCCGGAACCTTCCATCTTATGGGCGCCGAATCAGTCGGACCAGTAAAGGACAAGCTCACCCCTAAGACAAAGACAACCGCCATAGCTCTCTGGGGAATCTACGTCGGCTTCTCCGTATTGGAGACGATCTTCCTGCTCTTCGGAGGACTCAGCCCATACGAGGCGGTCACAGTCACCTTCTCCACCATGGCCGCTGCAGGCTTCTGCGTAAAGGCATCCTCAATCGGAGCCTTCGCCTCAGCCTATGTCGATGTCGTGGTGACTGTCTTCATGCTGATAGCCGGAGTCAACTTCTCACTCTACTACAAGGCCTTCACAGGAAAGATAAAGGATGTGTTCAAGGACGCGGAGCTCAAGTGGTACATGTCCATCTGGTTCCTCTGCACCTTGTTCGCGGCAATACAGCTTGCAATCACTAACACCTACCCTGACATCCTTACAGCCTTCAGATATGCAGGTTTCCATATCGCGTCGGTTCTGACCACAACAGGATTCGCAACCACGGACTATCTGCACTGGCCGTCGTTCTCGATAATGCTGGTCGTCTTCACCATGTTCATCGGAGGCTGTGCAGGTTCAGCCGGCGGTGGAATGAAGGTCACAAGAATCGTCACCCTGTGGAAGCTTGGAACCAACACAATCAAGAAGAGGATCCACCCTTCCTCAGTCTCCAAGATCAGACTTGGAGACGAGATAGTCCACGATGAAACAATAACCTCAATTGCCGCTTTCTGTGCAATTTACATGATCACATGGCTTGTAGGTACCGTTGTTCTGACAATATCAGGAATTGACATCGAGACATGTATGGCAGCTTCGATCCTGTCACTTGGAAACATCGGAATCGGTTTCGGAAAGGTCGGTCCTGCAGGCAACTTCGCCATCTTCCCGAAGTGGGCGCTCTGGGTCTGCTCATTCGAGATGCTTCTTGGAAGACTTGAGATCTTCACAGTCTTCGCCCTCTTCTCCAGATCCTTCTGGAAGCGCTGAGGCTCAAGACTTCATGAATATTCAGTAAAACACACAAACTCCACATTTTTCCATATTCTTTAAATCTTTCTCTTGATATTTCAGTGTTTAATGTTTAAAAGGACCTTGGGGAAAGTAATAACTACTCAAGGAGAAGGGGCATTCTAATGGAAAGCAAGATCTACGTCGGCGTAGACCTTCACAAGACGCAGTTTACTACTTGTACTCTAATTGATGATGAAGTCATCGAGCAAGGAACTGAGTACCCAACTGACCGGGAAGGATACAGATCCTTCATCGAATCAACTCAATTGTTATCAGACACCTATGGACGGGCTGTCTCTCTTGCAATAGAGAGCACGGCCAATGCGCGTTACTTCCGTGACACAATGGAAAAGAACGGCTTCGAGGTAACAGTTGTGAACACACTCCGTTTCAAGGTCATCAACCTGTCGACGAAGAAGACTGATAAGAACGATGCCAAGACACTGGCGGAGTTCCTCTCCAGGGACATTCTTCCGGAGAGCCATCTCTGCTCTGCCGAGTCCGAAGGCCTGAGACGCATCCTGAAGACAAGGTCCCTCATGGTTGAGGATGCCGTCGCCCTCAAGAATCAGGCCCATGCTGTCCTTCTTGCATACGGAACGATCACAAAAGTGGCCCAGTTCCAGAGCGGAAAGGAACGAAGCCGCATACTCAACTCCCTGCCGGACAATATAGCGATGGTCATCAGGCCGATATTCGAGACCATAGAGGTTGTGGAGTCGCAAAGGAAGGTCCTTGAGACAAGACTCCGACAGATAACAGCGAACGACAACCAGGTCAAGCTTCTGCTGACCATCCCCGGCATAGGGATAGTCAATGCATGCACAATCAGAGCGTACATCGATGACATAGACAGGTTCCAGGACTACAAGCACTTCTCCGCCTACTGTGGCCTTGTTCCTTGGGTCCAGGCCTCTAACGACACCATCCACTATGGCAGGATAACCAAAAGAGGCCCGCAGGAGCTCAGGACTGCCTTAGTGCAGTGTGTGGTTGCAATGGTCCGTATGGAGGACAAGACAAGCGATTTTGTGCTTATGAGGCAATATCAGAAACTCAAGGAGGAGAAGTCCTCAGGCAAGGCCATAATAGCCACAGCCCGGAAGC